>NZ_JBIWNX010000033.1:0-1037 GCF_044767415.1 Nocardioides sp. NPDC101246 | reverse complement strand
GTGGGACTGGTGTAGACGACCTTGAGCTCGGCCGCGACCTGCTTCCAGTCTCGACGTTGGGTATAGCGCAGGCTGTTGCGGATCAGATGAACCACACACGTCTGCACCTCGGCATCGGGCCAGGTCGTCCGGATCGCGTCGGGGAGCCCTTTGAGTCCGTCGCAGCACACAATGCACACGTCCGCGACGCCACGGTTACGCAGGTCCGAGAGCATGTTCATCCACTGCTTCGCGCCCTCGCCGCCGGTAGGTCCGATCCACATCCCGAGCACGTCGCGGAAGCCGTCGAGGTTGATCCCGACCGCGACATAGACCGGCCGGTTCCCGACCGTGCCTTCACGGATCTTGAGGTGGATCGCGTCGATGAGGACCACCGGATAGACGCGTTCGAGTGGCCGCGTCTTCCACGCCTGCAAGTCAGCGGTCACAGCGTCGGTGACCCGGGATACCAGGCCACGGGAAATCTCGGTGTCGTAGACCTCGGCCAGATGGTTGGCGATGTCCCCGGTGGTCATCCCCTTCGCGTACAGGCTGATCACCGCCTCATCGAACCCCGACAGACGTTTCTGCCGCTTGGCCACGATCGCCGGCTCGAATGACCCCTCCCGATCCCGCGGGACCTGGACGGTGACCTCACCCACCTCGGTCCGCAGCGTCTTCGGATACGACCCGTTACGCACGTTCACTGCCCGTGCCTGCCGATCCATGTCGGGACCGCCTTGGCCTGCTGGATCGCCAGCGCGCTCGTACCGATCCCGGCCGAGATGATCGGCCATCTCCGCTTCGAGCGCCGACTGCAACACCTTCTGCGTCAGCGCGGTCAACAGCCCCTCGTTCCCGGTCAGCTGGACCCCATGACCCCGAGCCGACTCCACCAGTTCCTCAGCCAGCCGGGTCATGTCCAACCCGTCCAGCCCAGCCGACCCAGCGGCCTCAGGCGAAACTTCCTCCGTCATAAGCGTGATCGTCCTTCCGCCCCGACCTCACGCCGGGACACCACGCCAGACCTCCAAGAACACAATCCACGCGACAGACCC
>NZ_JBIWNX010000032.1:2500-5509 GCF_044767415.1 Nocardioides sp. NPDC101246 | reverse complement strand
TTGTTGTTTTTGTTGAGGGTTTATGAAAGATAAGCCCTCGGCCTATTAGTACCGGTCGGCTGGGCATCACTGCTGTACACCTCCGGCCTATCAACCCCATAGTCTGTAGGGGGCCTTAACCCATAAAGGGTGGGAAACCTCATCTTGAAACGTGCTTCCCGCTTAGATGCGTTCAGCGGTTATCACTTCCGAACGTAGCCAACCAGCCATGCACCTGGCGGTACAACTGGCACACCAGAGGTTCGTCCATCCCGGTCCTCTCGTACTAGGGACAGCCTTTCTCAAGTTTCCTACGCGCGCGGCGGATAGGGACCGAACTGTCTCACGACGTTCTAAACCCAGCTCGCGTGCCGCTTTAATGGGCGAACAGCCCAACCCTTGGGACCTACTCCAGCCCCAGGATGCGACGAGCCGACATCGAGGTGCCAAACCATCCCGTCGATATGGACTCTTGGGGAAGATCAGCCTGTTATCCCCGGGGTACCTTTTATCCGTTGAGTGACCACGCTTCCACATGCCGTGGCCAGATCACTAGTTCCGACTTTCGTCCCTGCTCGACATGTCTGTCTCACAGTCAAGCTCCCTTGTGCACTTACACTCGCCACCTGATTGCCAACCAGGCTGAGGGAACCTTTGAGCGCCTCCGTTACATTTTAGGAGGCAACCGCCCCAGTTAAACTACCCATCAGGCACTGTCCCTGAACCAGATCATGGTCCGAAGTTAGACATCTAGTACGACCAGAGTGGTATTTCAACGATGACTCCACACACACTGGCGTGTGCGCTTCACAGTCTCCCACCTATCCTACACAAGCCGAACCAAACACCAATACCAAACTATAGTAAAGGTCCCGGGGTCTTTCCGTCCTGCCGCGCGTAACGAGCATCTTTACTCGTAGTGCAATTTCGCCGAGTCCACGGTTGAGACAGCGCCCAAGTCGTTACTCCATTCGTGCAGGTCGGAACTTACCCGACAAGGAATTTCGCTACCTTAGGATGGTTATAGTTACCACCGCCGTTTACTGGGGCTTAAATTCTGAGCTTCGCCGTGAGGCTAACCCGTCCTCTTAACCTTCCAGCACCGGGCAGGAGTCAGTCCGTATACATCGTCTTACAACTTCGCACGGACCTGTGTTTTTAGTAAACAGTCGCTTGGGCCTGGTCTCTGCGGCCCTTCACGCTTCCCCCAGCTAGTGGGTTCACGATCCGGGCCCCCCTTCTCCCGAAGTTACGGGGGCATTTTGCCGAGTTCCTTAACCATGGTTCGCTCGATCGCCTCGGTATTCTCTACCTGATCACCTGAGTCGGTTTGGGGTACGGGCGGCTCATGACTCGCTAGAGGTTTTTCTCGACAGCATAGGATCATCGACTTCACCAAACGGCTCCCCATCACATCTCAGACATACAGAGCCCGGATTTGCCTAGACTCAGTCCTACATGCTTGGCCGGCGACAACCATCGCGCCGGTTCGACTACCTTCCTGCGTCACCCCATCACTTGACTACTACACACTCGGGTCCCATGTTCCACACACACGCCTCACCCCGAAGGGATCGGTCACGTGCGCTTCAGATGGTTAGCATCATGCGCCTCATCATGGGCGTCATTTCGCCGGTACGGGAATATCAACCCGTTGTCCATCGACTACGCCTGTCGGCCTCGCCTTAGGTCCCGACTTACCCAGGGCAGATTAGCTTGACCCTGGAACCCTTGATCAATCGGCGGATGTGTTTCTCACACATCATTCGCTACTCATGCCTGCATTCTCACTCGCGTACCGTCCACCGCTGGATCACTCCGCTGCTTCACTCGATACACGACGCTCCCCTACCCACCCCGGAAAACCGGAGTGCCATAGCTTCGGCGGATAACTTGAGCCCCGCTACATTGTCGGCGCGGAATCACTTGACCAGTGAGCTATTACGCACTCTTTCAAGGGTGGCTGCTTCCAAGCCAACCTCCTGGTTGTCACTGCGACTCCACATCCTTTTCCACTTAGTTATCGCTTAGGGGCCTTAGCTGATGGTCTGGGCTGTTTCCCTCTCGACAATGGAGCTTATCCCCCACTGTCTCACTGCTGCGCTCTCACTTACCGGCATTCGGAGTTTGGCTAACGTCAGTAACCTGGTCGGGCCCATCGGCTATCCAGTGCTCTACCTCCGGCAAGAAACACGCAACGCTGCACCTAAATGCATTTCGGGGAGAACCAGCTATCACGAAGTTTGATTGGCCTTTCACCCCTAACCACAGGTCATCCCCTCCATTTTCAACTGAAGTGGGTTCGGTCCTCCACGCCGTCTTACCGGCGCTTCAACCTGCCCATGGCTAGATCACTTCGCTTCGGGTCTAGAGCGCGCGACTCAATCGCCCTATTAGGACTCGCTTTCGCTACGGCTACCCCACACGGGTTAACCTTGCCACACACCGCTAACTCGCAGGCTCATTCTTCAAAAGGCACGCCATCACCCCCACTGCTGTAAACAGCCGGCCGGGCTCTGACGGATTGTAGGCACACGGTTTCAGGTACTATTTCACTCCCCGCCAGGGGTACTTTTCACCTTTCCCTCACGGTACTGGTCCGCTATCGGTCATCAAGAAGTATTTAGGCTTAGCGGGTGGTCCCGCCAGATTCACACGACATTCCACGAGTGCCGTCCTACTTGGGAAGTACATCAACCCAGCCAAACACATACGATTACGGGGCTATCACCCGCTACGGCCCAGCTTCCCAACTGGTTCACCTTCATGCTTGGTTTCTTACTGAGCTCACCGCCGGCAGACGATGAAAGACATATCCCACAACCCCAACTACGCAACGACTGCCGTCTATCACACGCAGTTGGTTTGGCCTCATCCGATTTCGCTCGCCACTACTCTCGGAATCACTATTGTTTTCTCTTCCTACGGGTACTGAGATGTTTCACTTCCCCGCGTTCCCTCCACACGCCCTATAGATTCAGGCGCAGGTAACACGACATGACTCGTGCTGGGTTTCCCCATTCGGACACC
>NZ_JBIWNX010000031.1:0-10625 GCF_044767415.1 Nocardioides sp. NPDC101246 | reverse complement strand
GGGGGGCGCGGGGGGGCGGGCGCGCCCCCCCCCCCCCCCCGCCGCGCGCCCCCCCCCCCCCCCCCCCCCCCCCCCGGGCCGCCCCCCCCCCCCCCCCCCGCGGGGCCGCCCGCGCCCCCCCCCCCCCCCCCCCCCCCCCCCCCCCTCGGCGGCCCCCCCCCCCCCCCCCCCCCCCCACCCCCCCCCCCCCCCGCCCCGCGGGCCGGGGCCCCCCCCCCCCCCCCCCCCCCCCCCCCCCCCCCCCCGGCCCCTGGCCAGATAGCAGGAACGACATGACCTCACCGATCCTGGAGATGCGCGGCATCACCAAGGAGTTCCCCGGCGTCAAGGCGCTCTCCGACGTCAACCTCGTCGTCAACCGCGGTGACATCCACGCGATCTGCGGTGAGAACGGCGCCGGCAAGAGCACCCTGATGAAGGTGCTCAGCGGGGTCTACCCCCACGGCACCTACAGCGGCGACATCGTCTTCGAGGGCGAGACCGCGAAGTTCGCCAACATCCGGCAGAGCGAAGCCGCCGGCATCGTGATCATCCACCAGGAGCTCGCCCTCATCCCCGAGCTCTCGATCGCGGAGAACATCTTCCTCGGCAACGAGACCGCCAAGCGCGGCATCATCGACTGGGGCCGTGCCAACCGCGAGGCGATCGACCTGCTCGCGCGGGTCGGCCTGCGGGAGAACCCGCTGACGCCGGTGAAGAACCTCGGTATCGGCAAGCAGCAGCTGGTCGAGATCGCCAAGGCGCTGAGCAAGGAGGTCAAGCTCCTCATCCTCGACGAGCCGACCGCCGCCCTCAACGACGACGACTCCCAGCACCTCCTCGCGCTCCTGGAGGGGCTCAAGGAGAAGGGGATCACCTCGATCATGATCAGCCACAAGCTGAACGAGATCGAGCAGATCGCCGACGAGATCACGATCATCCGTGACGGCCAGAGCATCGAGACCCTCTCCGTCGCCGCCGGTGGCGTCGACGAGGACCGGATCATCCGCGGGATGGTCGGCCGCGACCTCGAGAACCGCTTCCCCGACCACACCCCCTCCATCGGGGACGTCCTCTTCGAGGTGCGCGACTGGACCGTCATGCACCCGCAGGACAGCCACCGCGAGGTCATCCGTCAGGCCAACCTCTCCGTGCGGGCCGGCGAGATCGTCGGCATCGCGGGAATGATGGGCGCGGGACGTACGGAGCTGGCGCGGTCGATCTTCGGCCGTTCCTACGGCTCCCGGACCTCCGGATCGCTGGTCCTGGACGGCGCGGAGCTCCAGCTCAACACGGTCACCCAGGCGATCGATGCCGGCATCGCGTACGTCTCGGAGGACCGCAAGGGCCTCGGGCTCAACCTCATCGACGACATCAAGACCTCGATCACCGCGGCGGCGCTGAAGAAGCTGCGCACCGGGCTCGTCGTCGACGAGCACAAGGAGGTCGTGGTCGCCGAGGGCTACCGCAAGAACCTCAACATCAAGGCGCCCTCGATCACCGCCGGTGTCGGCAAGCTCTCCGGCGGCAACCAGCAGAAGGTGGTGCTGTCCAAGTGGATGTACACCGACCCGAAGCTGCTGATCCTCGACGAGCCGACCCGAGGCATCGACGTCGGCGCCAAGTACGAGATCTACGGGATCATCCAGGAGCTCGCCCGCAGCGGTCGCGGCGTACTGGTGATCTCCTCCGAGCTGCCCGAGCTGCTCGGTCTGTGTGATCGCATCTACACGCTCGCCGAGGGCGTGATCACCCATGAGTTCGACCGCTCAGAGGCCACCCAAGAGTCCCTGATGCGCTACATGACCGCGGACGCGAGGAAGTAACCCCCGATGAATGCCCTGCTCAACACGCTGCGCGGGAACGTCCGCCAGTACGGGATGATCATCGCTCTGGCGGCGATCGTCATCCTCTTCCAGATCTCGACCGAGGGCGTGCTGCTCAAGCCGCTCAACGTCTCCAACCTGGTCGTCCAGAACGCCCAGATCCTGATCCTGGCCATCGGCATGGTGATCGTGATCGTGGCGCGACACATCGACCTCTCGGTCGGCTCCGTGGCTGCCTTCGTCGGCGCCGCCGCGGCGATCATGATGACCCAGTACGACTTCCCGTGGTGGCTGGCCGTCTTCCTCGGCCTGCTGATCGGCACCGCCATCGGCGCCTGGCACGGCTTCTGGGTGGCGTACGTCGGGATCCCGGCGTTCATCGTCACGCTGGCCTCGATGCTGCTCTTCCGCGGGCTCACCCTGGTCGTGCTCAAGGGCGCGACCGTCGGTGGTCTGCCCGAGCAGTTCAAGGCGATCGGCAACGGCTTCCTGCCCGAGATCGGGCCGGACACCGGGCTGCACAACCTGACGCTCCTCATCGCGGTGGCCGCCGTCGGTGTGCTGATCTTCCTCGAGGTGCGTCGCCGCAACGCCCAGATGGCCTACAACTTCGACGTCCTGCCGTTCCCGCTCTTCGTGGTGAAGCTGGCGCTGCTGACGATCGTGATCATGTACTTCGCCTACCTGCTCGCCGACGCGCGCGGGCTGCCGATCGTCGGCCTGATCCTGGCCGGGCTGATCGTGGTCTACACGTTCATCATGAACAAGACCGTCTTCGGTAGGCACGTCTACGCGATCGGTGGCAACGTCGACGCGGCCACGATGTCCGGCGTCAACACCAAGCGGGTCGACTTCCTGGTCATGGTGAACATGGGCCTGCTGTCGGGCCTGGCCGGCCTGGTCACCACCGCCCGCCTGACCGCGGCCAACCCCAAGGCCGGCGTCAACTTCGAGCTCGACGCTATCGCCGCCGCCTTCATCGGTGGCGCGGCCGTCACCGGCGGTGTCGGCACCGTCGTCGGCGCGATCATCGGTGGTCTCGTCATGGGTGTCCTCAACAACGGCATGTCGCTGCTCGGTGTCTCCATCGACTGGCAGCAGGCCATCAAGGGCCTCGTGCTCCTGCTCGCCGTCGCCTTCGACGTGTGGAACAAGCGCCGTACCGCAGGGTCCGGCGGTGCCGGTGCCGAGGCGGCCGAGCCCAGCGCTCCGCCGCCCGACAAGCTGGCCGAGGAGATCGAGGCCATGGAGGCCGAGCTCAGCGTCGACTCCAACGACCCGCCGACGACCTGATCCACCCCTCACACCCCCACCCCACGACCCCTGCCTCCCCCCGGGCAGGGGTCGTTGGGTTTTGGGGTCGGTGGCGCGTCACGGCCCAGCCGCACCCGCCTCGGGCCACCGGTGTTGAATAGCGGGGTGGCAAACTCCGCTCAGTGGCTCCAGGGAGCCCGTCCCCGCACACTCCCCGCGGCGCTCGCGCCGGTCATCGCCGGCACCGGGGTGGCTGCGTACGCCGGTGGCCTGGTCTGGTGGAAGGCGCTGCTCGCCCTCGTCGTGGCACTGGCGCTGCAGGTGGCGGTCAACTACGCCAACGACTACTCCGACGGGATCCGGGGGACCGACGACGATCGTGTGGGCCCGCTGCGGCTGACCGGCTCCGGCCTCGCCGCGCCGTCCGCGGTCAAGCGCGCCGCGTTCATCGCCTTCGGGATCGCCGCGGTCGCGGGCCTGGTGCTGGCGCTGACCTCGGCATGGTGGCTGATCCTCGTGGGACTGGTCTGCATGATCGCGGCCTGGTACTACACCGGCGGCTCGCGTCCCTACGGCTACGCCGGGCTCGGCGAGGTCATGGTCTTCGTCTTCTTCGGGCTCGTCGCGGTCATCGGTACGACGTTCGTCCAGACGCAGAGCTGGGAGTGGGGCGCGTTGTGGGCCGGCGTCGGGATCGGCGCGATCACTTCTGCGCTCCTCGTCGCCAACAACCTCCGCGACATCCCCGGCGACACCGAGTCCGGGAAGATCACCCTCGCCGTACGCCTCGGCGACGCACGGACCCGCTGGCTCTACGTCGCCCTCGTGGCCGTCGCCGCCGTCTCCGTGGTGCTCGTGGCCCTGACGACGTCCTGGTGGGCGCTGCTCGGCCTCGGGTTCCTCGCCGTCGCCGCGCAGGGCGTACGCACCATCCTCGACCGCGCCAACCTCGGCCCGCGCCTGATCCCGGTCCTCCAGCAGACCGGGATGGCCACGCTGGTGTGGGGGCTGCTGGTCGGCGTACCTCTGCTGTTCGTCTGAGGCCTGCCGGGACGGCGCTAGGCCGCCACGGTCTCCGGCTGGGCCCGTCGGGCCAGGTAGCGCTCGGCGGCGCGGGCGGAGGGGTGGACGCCGATCGCGGCGATGACGATGATTCCCGCGATGATGGCCCAGCCGAGATGGCCGAGCTCCATGGCCAGGAAGGTGTACGCCGCAGGGGCCCAGACGGTGCCGAGGGTGTAGCCGACCTGGGCGGCGCCCTGGTAGTCGCCGCGGTGCTCCGGGTCGGAGAGATCGGCGACCAGGCCCCACTCGCCGGCGGACTGGAAGAGCTCGGCGCCGGTGACGGTCACGTGGCCGATCCAGACGAGCGCGATCGTGATCAGGCCGACGGTGTCGTGGGTGACCGCGATGATCGCGCAGGAGGCCAGGAAGCAGAGCGCGCCGCGGCGTTGGGCCTTCAATGATGTCGTCACGTCGGTCACCCCGCGGGCGGCGATCACCTGGAGTCCGACGGCCATGACGGTGTTGGTGCCGAACAGCCAGGCCAGCAGCACCCGTGGGGCATCGGTCTCCTGGACCAGCCACAGCGGGATGACGACGTTGAGCAGGACCTGATGGGTGCCGAGCACGCCGTCGAAGAAGGTCGTCGCGAGGAAGGCGCGGTTGCGCAGGGCGCCGAGGCGGTCGCGTACGTCCGGCTTCACGTCGCCGGGAGAGGCAGCGGCGGCGAGTCGGGGGAGGCGCGAGATCCAGTAGGCGTTGACCAGGAGGACCACGGCGGTCATCAGCGGGACGGCCTTGATCAGGGTGTTGGAGTCGACGGCCAGAGCGAGGCCGCTGGCCAGAGCGCCGAGCGTGTAGCCGACGTTGCGGGCGGCCCGCATGTAGGCGAACGAGCGCACCCGGGTCGCCGCGGGGAAGACCGAGATCCGGTAGGCGTCGCGGCCCGACTTCTGCCAGGACGAGGCGAGCGCGAGAAGCACCTCGACCGCGACGTACGCGGCGAAGTTGCCGACGAGAACCCAGGCACCGAACAGCAGCGCCTGGAGTACGGCACCGGCGATCCAGCTGAACCGGGTGCCGAGACGGTCCGCGAGTCGGCCCAGGGGGACGGCGAACAAGAAGGTTGCAGCGCCCGCGATCGTGAGACCGAGGCCGACCTGTGCGGCGGAGAGGCCGACGATCTGGGTGAAGAAGACCGCCGAACCGGTGAGAAAGGTGCCTTCGGCGAAGGCCGAGAGCACCGACTGGTACGACATCGCCCGGATGAGCGGGTCGTCTGAGAGGACCTTGTCCCTCAACCGGATGAAGTGAGGGGACAAGACGACTCCAAACTATCTTGACATCGAGACAAGCGCAGTCTTGTCATCGCGGCGTCCGACGTCAAACAGTTATCCGTGCTGATCGGTCCCCAAACCGGGCAGCGAAGAAAAAGGAGTCCATCGCGCCGACGCCCGTGCGTCGGCGTAGGTCAGGGCGAGGTCAGCGGGTGGAACCCTCGATCGTGCCGATCACGCCGCCGAAGACGTCGGTGGTGACGCCCCAGATGCCGCCGGCGATTGCGGAGACCGTGTTGGTCAGTCCCTGCGGATCGGTGAACAGCCAAAACCCGACGAACAGGGCGCCGATGACGATGAAGATCTTCTTCTTGTCCATGTGAGCTCGTCCTCCCGAGAAATCCGATTGAATGTAATGTAAATTCGCGAATCCGGACGCAAGCGCGCGAAATTCGCGAGGATGCACCGGGATATAGATTCCCCGAAGTTAGCCTCCCCTCGCAAGAATTCAGCGAAGGAGACCACTGAGCGGGACAGTGTCGCGCCCAACGGTCCGGTCTGTGGCATGGAGGCCTGATGAGGCGGGTCGACCGAGCGCCCGCAGGCGCGCGTGGGCACGTGTCGTCAGGTGGAACGAGGTGCGTTACGGCGGTCTGGGGACTACGCTCGTCTCACATGGCGGTGGCGTTTGTCCAGAATGCCGACGTCCGGGAGTTCGCGTCAGCCCGCGGGAGGGGCAAGGCGCCTCCACCCACCGGTGCCGCATGGGGCTGCGCCGGGCGGGACAACCGAATACTTCCGGACGTATCACGCAACCACACCTCACCTCGGGAAAGGGAGCAGAACAATGGCACCGCACCAGTTGATTCAAAGTACGACTCAAGCCGCCGAGTATGGCACCGGCGGCCTGGCCGAGTGGATCACCGACAACATCATCACGCTGGTCGTGCTGATCCTGGGCGTCACGGTCCTGTGGGCTGCCCGCAGCGGCAACATCTCCAAGGCCGTCACGATCGTCGGTGGCCTGATCATCGGTCTCGGCGTCCTCGGCCTGGCCGTGGGCAACAACGCCACGGACCTCGGTCAGTGGATGGCTGGTCTCTTCAAGGGGTGAACCCGGTCCCGTTAGCTAACCCAGGGAGGGATCTCGGGGATGAGGCTGCCTGACGACGACGAGCTGTACGAGGTCGACCAGACCTATCTCGGCCCCCCTCGTCGCTACATCGGGGAGATGCGTTATCGGACCATCTTCCTCTTTCTGGTGATCGCACCATTGACGCTTGTGCTGCTGCGCAAGCTCGGCATGCCGGTGACGCTGCTGAGCATGGGCCTGTGGCTGATCGGCGCCTCCTACCTCTCGATGAAGGCCTCCGACTACATCAGCTCGGAGAGCTCGGCCGGCGCCTGGCTGATGACCTTCTGGCACGAGCTGACCACGCCGCGCGTGGAGACCAGCGCCCAGTACGCGGGCGGCGCGGCTGTTGCCTTCCGGCACGCCACGAGCCCCCGCGGCGGCTGGGCGAAGGCCATGCGACGACCCGGCCGGCGGTTCGCGCAGCAGCCGGGTGCCACCCCCTCGCCGAGGGCGCTGCAGGCGACGGTCGTCACCTCGACCCCGACCGCCCAGACCGGACACACCTCCTCGGGCTTCGCCTCGGCCGCGCCCGTACGCGGCAAGGCCGCGCCCGTGCGGCCGGTGATCGAGGCGAAGGTCGTCGAGGAGCCCCTCCCCGCCCATCTCTCGGCCAATCTCTCGGTCCAGCCCGAGGCGCAGCCTGCGAGGCAGCAGCACGCCACCGGCGTACGTCCGGCGAAGGGTGGCTGGTCGAGCCGACCATCCTCCTCGCCGCGTGAGCCCCGCGACGTGCCGTGGAAGGGTGGCGCGCCGTGGCAGGCCCGGCAGGAGCCGGAGCAGCCCGCGCCGGCCGCTCCGCCTGCGCCTCCGGCTCAGTCCACCGCGCCGCCACCGCCACCCCCTCCGCCACCACCTCCTCCTCCGCCACCACCTGCGGCGGCTCCAACGGCCCAGCAGCCCGCCCAGCAGCCCGCCCAGCAGCCCGCCCCGCAGGCCGAACCGAAGCCTGCGCCGGAGCCCGCGCCCAGGCCGGCCCGGCAGCCGCTGTCGCATGCGGTCAGGCCGGCCGTGGTGATCGCGCCGGAGCCGGGGTTCGACGAGGAATGGGACGAGGTCGACGGGTGGGACGACTTCGACGATGCGCCCTCGGGACGTACCCGTCCCAGGGACAATCAGGACGAGCGGGCGGTGCCTGACGGGCGCCCGCAGAGTGTGGACGACTACCGCAAGCGCCTCGACGGCGACGACGTACCCAACGACGGAGGAACCGCATGAGGCGGCCGCGAACGGAGCGGGCCTACGGGCCTGGCTTCGAGAAGCCCAAGCCGGGACGCAAGAGCGTCTTCGGCCGGGGCGGCGACGACTCGAAGGGCGTCCGTGAGCCCAGAGGCGACACGTGGGCACTGGAGGAGGTGCGCGGTCACCTGACCTTCACCAGCGACCGGATCATCGCCTGGTACCTCGCCGAGCCGCAGACCTGGTCGTTCCGCGCCCACTCGGACCTCGAGGCCCTGATCACCGACCAGGCGAGCCAGCTGGCCGATCTGGTCGGCAACACGGTCCACGGCCGGGTCACCACCCGCCCCTATCCCGTACGTCACTGGGCGCATGCCGCGTTCGCCAACGCTCCCGAACCGCAGCCCGGGTTCGAGGAGATGATGGCGCGCAACCAGGCTCACATGGCGGCCCACAGCCAGGCCGACAAGCTGGTCTACTACGGCGTCGACCTCGGCCGCCGCGACGCGACGGTGAGGACGCTGGCGAAGTTCTCCGCCGGTGCCGCCGAGCGCGAGATGGCCGCGATCAGCGAGCGCCTCGACACGGTCAACCGGGTGATGTCGCGTCCGGGCTTCTCCGCGCGGCCGGCGGTCGGTCACGACATGGAGTGGATGATCGCCCGTTCGCTCTCCCTGGGCGCCAAGATCCCGGTGCCCGAGCCGGGTGAGGCCCAGCAGAACTTCCTCGACACCGACGACATGGCCGAGTGGTTCGAGTCGGTCGCCTGGTCGGCCGAGCCGCTGGCACCGACAGTGCAGGTCACCAGCAGCATCGGTGGCCGCCAGGAGACCAGCCACGTGTGCGTACTGACGGTCTCCCGGATCGGCGACATCGAGGTCCCGGAGACCCACGCGCCGTGGATGGCGAAGACCGACGCGCTCGGCTTCCCGGTGGAGTGGTCGTTCCGGGTCGAGCCCCGCTCGCCGGACGACGTCTCCCGTGAGATGGCGTCCCTGACCCGCCGCATCGACGGCCAGGTCAGCCACTGGTCCGACGACCACGGCAAGCGGCCTCCCAAGCAGCTCTCCCGTCAGGCCGGCCGAGCCGCCGACGTCGAGGACGAGATGCGCTCGGAGTTCACGGGCCTGTCCACCCGGACCAGGGGCTGGTACCGGATCGCCGTCACCGGCCGCAGCGAGGCGGAGGCGCTCGACAAGGCGCAGAAGGTCGTCGACCTCTACCGGCCGCAGATCAAGATCACCCGCCAGCTCGGGCAATATCACCTGGCTCGCGAGTTCGTCCCGGGCGAGCCGCTCGCGTCGACCGCCCACGCCCGGAAGTTCCCGGTCCTCAAGGTCGCCGCCGGCCTCCCGGCGGTCACCGCCGAGGTCGGCGACAAGCGCGGCTTCTACCTCGGCGAGACCTCCGCGATGGCGTCCCGGGCCGTGCTGATGGACCCGTGGTACCTCACCGAGGTCATGGAGCAGGCCGGCCTGATCCCGCTCGTCGGCACGCCCGGTTCCGGAAAGTCGACCCTGATGGGCGTCGTCATCTACATGTCGATCCTGTCCGGCATCCACGGTGTCGCCATGGACCCGGCCGGTCGGCTGCAGCGGCTGATGACGCTGCCCGAGATCGGCGGCGGAGTCTTCAACGGCCAGCAGGTCTCCGCCCGCGCCCGCAGCGTCGACGTCCTCGGCGGTCGACCGGGAAGCCTGTCGCCGTACGCCGTCGTCCCCGACCCCAACCCGGAGCTGATCCGGGCCGAGGCGATGTCGGACCACGAGTTCGCCGAGCGGCTCCACCGGGAGCGGTCCGCCGCCGTCCAGCAGCGCCGCGACCTGACCGTCTCGGTGCTCCGCTCCTGCCTCCCGGTCGGACTGGCCAACAACGAGGAGGTGCTCAAGCGCATCCGCGCCCGCGTCATGGAGGCGCAGGCCGACCGCGGCGCCGACACCTCGACGATCGTGAAGATGCTCTTCGAGGGCGACGGCGGTGACCACGAGATCGGCCGCGAGCTCGCCGCCGCCCGTGAGCGCGAGCTCGGCCGGCTCTTCTTCGGCAACGACTTCCTCCAGTCCGACGAGGAGCTGAAGGGCACGCCGTTCACCTTCTACAACCTCAAGGGACTCAACACCCCGCCCGAGCACGTGCCGCGCGAGGAGTGGAGTGCCGAGGAGCAGATGGCGCGTCCGATCATGACCCTCGCCGCCTGGTCCGCCCTGCACCTGATCTACCGCAGCGATCCCAACGAGCGGAAGCTGTTCGCGCTCGACGAGGCCCACGAGGTCACCCAGGCGAGTGGTGGCACCGGGCGGGCCCTGGTCCACAAGCTCTCCAGCGACTCCCGCAAGAACAACTGTGCCGCGCTGGTCTCGACCCAGAACGCCTCCGCGATCCTGGGCTCCGACATCAACAACTTCGTCGGGGCGGCCTTCGTGGGACGTACGCAGGACGAGGGCGCCCAGCGCGACGCGCTCAAGCTGCTCGGCAAGCCCGAGGGCCTGGGCTACGAGTCGATCCTGGCGCGCCTCTCGCCGCGCACCAGGCGTGGTGACGAGCAGCTCGGCTACCGCGAGTTCATCTACCGCGACGGCCTCGGTGGCGACACCGGTCACGGCGGCATGGAGATCATCAAGGTCACCCTCAACCACCACCCGGGTCTGCAGGAGGCGCTCAACACCACCGCCGACCCCACCCGCCGCGTCAGCCGAGCCATCGGCGGCGAGCCGACCGATCTCCCCAAGTCCGAGCTTTCCGGGGACGGGATCGGCTGATGCCGCCGCGCCCCACCCGCCACAGGGCAGCCCTGCGCCGTAGGGCCGCTGCCCTCGTCGTACTCGTGGTCGCTCTGCTCTCGGTCGCCGGTCCGGCGGCTGCGGGGCCGAGGGGGATCGACATCCCGATCCCGTTCGATCCGACGGGTGGGCTCTCGGGTGTGAGCGATGCGTGCAACAACCTGGATGCGCCGATGCCGGCTTCTCCGTACGGGGA
>NZ_JBIWNX010000030.1:0-23574 GCF_044767415.1 Nocardioides sp. NPDC101246 | reverse complement strand
GTCTGCTCATGGAGCTCGGCGGGGGGGGGGCCGGGGGGGGGGGGGGGGCCGCCGGCGGGGGGGGGGCGCCCCCCCCCGCCCCCCCCCCCCCCCCGCGGGCCCCCCCCCCCCCCCCCCCCCCCCCCCCCCCCCCCCCCCCCCCCCCCCCGCGCGGCCCCCCCCCCCCCCCCGCCCCCCCCCCCCCCCACGTACCTGACGTCTCGGCGGTCAGGAGAGACGAGCGGGGAGGTGGGAGTAGCCCCGGAGGATGCGGGTGGGGTGGCGCTCACGGTCGCCGACGAGCTCGAGGCCGGGGAAGCGCTCGAAGAGGAGCCGGAGGCCGATCTCGCCCTCCATCCGGGCCAGGGCGGCGCCGAGGCAGAAATGGCGGCCGCTGGAGAAGGAGAGGTGGTCGCGGGCGTTCTCCCGGGTGACGTCGAAGGTGTGCGGGTCGGTGAAGACGGCCGGGTCACGGTTGGCGGCGGCCAGCACGGTGTTGATGATCGTGCCCCGCGGGATCGCCTGGCCGGCGATGGTGGAGTCACGCCGGGCGACCCGCCCGGTGAGCAGCACGGGCGGGTCGAGGCGCAGGATCTCGTCGGAGGCATTCGACCACAGGTCGGGCTGCGCCTTGAGCACCTCGAGCTGAGCTGGGTTGTCGTGGAGCAGCGCGATGCCGTTGCCGATCAGGTTCACGGTGGTCTCGAAGCCGGCCGCGAAGACCAGCCCGGCGATGGCCCTCAGCTCCCGCTCGCTGAGTCGGTCGCCGTCGTCGCGGAGGGCGACGAGCTGGCTGAGCAGGTCGTCACCGGGGTGCTCGGCGAGATACTCCAGGTGGCCCCGGAGCCAGGTGTCGAACTCCTCCAGGGAGGCCTCCATGTCGCGGAAGGTGCGCCAGCCCAGGCCGATGTCGAGGCTCAGCGCCGCGCCCTTGCCGAGCTCGAGCATGCGTTCGCGCAGGTCGACGGGGACACCGAGCACCTCGGAGATCACCGTGATCGGCAGCAGCCCGCAGTAGCGGGTGACCAGATCGACGTCGGCGCCTGAGGCGGCCTCCTTCTCCAGGTCGTCGAGCAGCTCTCGGGCGATCTCCTCGGTCCGGGCGCGCAGCTTCTCGACAGCGCGCACCGTGAAGACCCGGGTGACGAGCTTGCGGTAGCGGGTGTGCTCCGGCGGCTCGGTCGCCAGCAGCGACGGCGGCTGGAGCGGGGCGAAGACGTCGCTGGCCGACCAGCTCGCCGCCCTCGCCAGCAGACCGGCGCCCGACTCGTCGGGCGCGAAGAACCCGGTGATGAAGTCGTTGCTGGTCAGCACCTCCTTGATGACCTCGTGGTCGACCGCCAGATGGCTGAACCCGCCCTGGTAGAGCGGCCCGCGGGCACGGAACTCCTCGAACAGGTCGACCAGGTCGAAGGTGTGCGACCCGGGCCCGCTCAGGATCAGGTCGCCCTGGAGGTCACCCTTCCGGGCGGACCGGACGATGGCCGTACGCGGCAACCCGTGGCCCAGCGCCCAGCGCACGCCCTGCTTGGCGGTGCGTTCCACCGTCCCCAGCGTCCGGCCCAGCGTCCGGCCGGCAATCGAGCCGGCGCCGGCGGGCGGCGTGATCTTGAGCGGCATGCGAGACCTCCGAGGCGCAGTAACACGTTCTCATGCAGCGTACGCCGCGCCGGAGGCCGCCACATCCGACCGTGGTAGCAATTCAGCCCAGGCAGGTCAGCGCCGCACGAACTCGCGATCACCCTTGGGCCACGAGTGCGTGTAGCCGGTGACCTTCTTGGCACCCTCGACCCGCACACTCCACTCCGCATGCCCGGAGGCGACCGGCTTGACCACGACGAGCTGGTCGGGCTCGGTGATCGTGACCGTACGCGTGAACCGCTCCGGCGCACCCCACGGATCCATCGCGATCGTGGCCGTCACCGGCAGCCTGCTGGCGTCGATCCGCAGCCCGATCGCCTCGGTCATCGCGATCGCCTCGACCGACAACGTCCTGGTCGGCTCGGGCGCGGGCTTCTTGGTCGGTTTGGTCGGCATAGGCGTCGGTGTCGGTGTCGGCGTCGGCTCGACACTGACCGAGGATGCCGACGCGCTCGGCGAGGGCTTCTCCGACGGCGCCTCGTCGCTGGCCCCTGCGCTCGGCGCCGACTGCTGGCTCTGCGGCTCCTTCTTGTCGGACGGGTCCGCGTCCGAACCGGTCACGACGCCGCGTACGACCTCGTAGATCAGGATCAGCAGCAGGACGGCGAGGACGACCAGCACCACCCGGCCGCGACGCGTCATCCGCGACCGACGGTAAGGGGCCGATTCCAAGTGGTGCAGCGGCACCAACGGTCCGGCGACGACCCGCCTGGCGGGGGGTCCACCGCCAGGTTCGGGCTCTGGCTCGGGGTCCGCTTCCGGCTCCGGTGCAGGCACCGGCGGCGCTGGTGCCGGCGGCGGCGCTGGCTCGGGCTCAGGTTCCGGTTCGGGTTCGGGCTCGGGCTCCGGCTCGGGCTCCGGCTCGGGCTCAGGTGGCTCGACGACAGGCGCCGGAACGGCCAGGACAGGCGGCACGTACGGCTCGGGTTCAGGCTCCGGATCCGGATCCGGATCCGGCTCGACGATGCCTTGGACGATCACGGGCCCGGCACCGGCGGGGAGCCAGGCCGCGCCGGGTACGTCGTCAGGCGAGGCGTAGCTCCCGAAGACCTCGAGGGTCTCGACGTCGGTGACGTGTCCGTCGGGATGGACGACCATCCGGACGCGGGCCTCGTCGTCGGTGGCTACGACCTGGACGGGCTTGCGACTCGGGCCGGCGAGCTGTTCCCGCACGGCGCGGATGCCTGCCTGATGCGGGTCCTCACCCCACGGACGATCCACCACCAGGCCGTTGAGCGTCGTGACCCCGCGGGTGACGGAGAGAATGGCTGTCTGCTTCCGGGCCATCAAAGGCCTCCGGAAGGGTCAATGCACACGTGTGGGGGTCCTCGCGGTGGGGAAGCGGGCAACGGGCTCGGAAAGTGTGTCGTTCAAGCCTCAACAGGGCAACTCACACGCGCAAGCCCTACCCACCAGTTACCGTCTTTGTCTGCCTGACTTCTCAGGCGGGCTCGCGAACCCTGTCCTCGAGGAAGTCGTCGAGCATCTCGACGGCGACCGCGTTCGCGGCTTGGATCTTGTCCTGGCTGACGCCGCAGATCCGCAGGCACGAGGAAGCGATCGCCCACGCCTCCGGGCACGTGATCCTCCGGACCGTGTCGGTGGTGATCATCTCGGCGCGCATGCTGATGACACCTTCGACCTGCTGGATGAGCATGTTGCCCAGCTGCTTCAGGCTGACCCCCTCCAGCACCTTCTCCGAGGCCACCTTGCTGGCCAGATCGGCATAGGCGGCAGCGAGCTCTTCGTGTTCCTGGCGGAACTCGGTGTAGACCTCGCCGTTGGTCACGTCCGGCAGCATGTAGAGCATGCCGACGTTGTGGTCCACATCGGCAAGCGTGCGTACGTCGACGAGAACCAGCAGATAAAGCGCCGTCTCATAATCGAGCGGCGGCACCTGATTGCGGATCTTGTCGACCTTGTCCGTGGTCGGACGGACCGATTTACGGAGCAGCTCGACGAGGATCTCGTCCTTGCCCGCGAAGTGGTAATAGAGAGAGGCCTGACGGATGCCGACATGGTCGGCGATCTCGCGGGTGGACGTCGCCGCGAAGCCCTGGGACACGAAGAGTCGCGCAGCAGCATCGAGGATCTGGTCACGGGGTGAGGCAGTACCCGAATCGGGCACATGCCTGGGGCGGCCGGGCCGAGAACGCCTAGTTGTCATGTACGCCATCTAAGCGGCCTCCCGAGTTTCGGGGAAGATTCGAAAGAGTCTTCTTCCCCTAAAGAACAGAGTCGAAAGTCCCACAGGAGGGTTGAATTCGCTGTCAACAAAGTGTAAGGCACGACGAATCATCAGGCGCGGCACAGCATCCTCCCGGGGCGATAATGCTGGCGGAATTCTGCCCAGTGTGACTGGGGTTTCGGCCCGTGAACAGAGTCATGTGCCACCTGGAGGAATGACCCCGGTCCCGTAACAGACATCCACGCTGAACGTTAAAGGCCCTGCTCAGACCGGTAACGACGCCAACCTCCGTGCGCCGAGATATCGGCAGCCCTTTCGACTGCAAATGGCTCGACGAGAAATCCCGAGACCGAGGAGCCGTCCGACAACGTGACCTTTCCGATGACCATCGGAGCAGGTACGCCACCCGCGAATGTCCCGAAGCCCGCGGCCGGGACGCGCCACAGCTCGCCCTCGATCGACACCCCGCTCCCGGGACCACCCACGCGGACCAGTCCGGGCTTGGCCGGCACGGTCTCGAGCGCGAACAGCCGGTAGTCGGCCGAGGTCGACACCGGGCGCAGCAGCGTCGCGCCGGCCTCGACCAGCTGGTGGTTGAGCGGCTGTCCCGACAGGTGCGCACCGACCACGAAGAGATCGACGCTGGGACTGAGCAGCGTGTGGCCGAGCGCGGCGAGGGTGCGGTCGCTGCCTGCGGCCCCGGTCAGCATCACCCCGAAGGGCAGCCCGCCGACCTGGCCGGCCGGGACCGCGAGCGAGGCCATGTCGAGCAGGTTCGCGAAGTTCGTGTACCGGCCCAGGCGCGCGTTCGCGCCGACCGGATCCGCAGCCACCTCGGCCAGCGTCGGATGCCACGTCGTCGTCGGCGTCAGCAACGCCGAGCAACCCACCAGGGCCTCCCTCCCCGCCGCTCCCAGGCGCGCCAGGTGAGCCACGTCGCGTGCCCAGTCGGCTGCAGTGGCCGATGCCCCGGCGAGCACGATCGCGGCGACCGTCGGGTCCAGACCGGTCCCGATGAGGTCGCGGTTGGCTTCGAGGTGGGAGCCCACCGCGGCGTACCTCTCGGCGACGAAGGCGCCGTCGTAGAGCAGCCGGGCGGCCTCGAGGAACGGCGAGATGTCGGTCTCGACGATCTCGATCCCAGCAGCGGCCAGCCGCGCGACCACAGCCCGGAAGGCGTCGGCCCAGCCCGGAGCGAGCCCGTCGAGATGCTCGCCGGCCGGCACCGCCACCCTCGGCACGGGCGGCAGCCCGGCATCCGCCGGCAACGTACGCGACAGCGGATCCGACGGGTCGGGACCGGCCATCAGCTCCGCGGCCGCACGCGCGGACCCGAGATCGCGGGCGAAGACGGTGACGCAGTCGAGCGTGTAGCAGGCCGGCACGACACCGGTGACCGGCACCAGTCCGCGCGAGGGCTTCACCCCGACGATGCCGTTGAGCGCCGCCGGCACCCGGCCGGAGCCCGCGGTGTCGGTCCCCAGCGCGAGGTCGACCAGGCCGAGGGCGACCGCGACCGCCGAGCCCGACGAGGATCCGCCCGAGATCCGGTTCGGATCCCAGGCGTTGCGGACCGCTCCGTACGGACTGCGGGTGCCGACCAGACCGGTCGCGAACTGGTCCAGGTTGGTCTTTCCCACAACCAGCGCCCCGGCCGCCCGCAGACGGGCGACGGCTGTGGCGTCAGCCGTGGGCGGGTAGGCGAACGAGGGCGCTCCGGCGGTCGTCGGCAGGCCGCGGACGTCGATGTTGTCCTTGACCGCCAGCAGGCGTCCGGCCAACGGCAGGATCTCGCCGCCGGCCACCTTCGCATCGATCGCGGCGGCCTCCTCGAGCAGGTCGTCACGTGTACGCAGTGAGATCCAGATCTCCGGCCGATCCGATGCCTCGATGCGGTCCAGGGCCTCGGTGGCGCGGGCGACCGCACCGTCCGGAAGGGAGTGGATCAAGACCCGAGCCCGTCGAGCGGCCGCACCGCGGCGATGACCTGTCCCGGGACGATCTGCTCGCCCGGCTTCACGTAGACCTCGACCACCTCGCCGGAGACCGGGACCGGGACGCTGGCCTCCATCTTCATCGCCTCGACGACCATCAGCGGGGCATCCTGGGTCAACCGCGCGCCGCGGCTCGCGACCACCTTCCACACGGTCGAGGTGAACGGCGCGGTCACCTGCACGCACCCCTCCGGGACCTCGACCTCCGTGGGTTCGCCCCGCGCGTCGATGCGGTCGCAGATGTCGAACTCACCTGCCGCCATCCAGCGCTGACGCTCCTCCTCGAAGGCGGCGGACTGCTGGTCACGGAAGGCTGCGATCGAGTCCTCGTTGGCGCTCAGGAAGCGGTCGTACTCCTTGATCGAGAAGGTGCCCTCCTCGGTCTCGAACTCACCCCGCCCGGCGTCGACCTCCGCCCGCAGCTCCAGCAGCTCGGCCGCTGAGACCGGATACCACTCGATCCGGTCGAAGAACCGCAGCGCCCAGGGGTCGTCGTGGAAGAGCCCGCCGGACGATGTGGAGCGCCGGAAACGGTTGAACACCTGCGTCGTCCGTCCGACCAGCTGATATCCGCCCGGCCCCTCCATCCCGTAGATGCACATGTACGCACCGCCGATGCCGACGGAGTTCTCCGCGGTCCAGGTGCGGGCCGGGTTGTACTTGGTCGTCACCAGCCGGTGCCGCGGGTCCAGCGGCGTCGAGACCGGCGCCCCCAGATAGACGTCTCCCAGCCCGAGCACGAGGTACGTCGCGTCGAAGACGGTCCGATGGACCTCCTCGACCGAGGCGAGTCCGTTGATCCGGCGGATGAACTCGATGTTCCACGGCGCCCACGGTGCGTCGTCGCGTACGCCTGCGGTGTAGCGCTCGATCGCCTCCCGGGTCGCCGGGTCGTCCCAGGAGAGCGGCAGCCGCACCCGCCGCGAGGGCACGGTCAGCTCCGACGTGGCCGGGAGGTCCTCCTCCAGCTCACGCAGCAGCCCCGCGACCTGGCCGGCCCGCAGGACCGAGGAGTCGGTGTGCACCTGCAGCGATCGGATCCCGGGCGTGACGTCGATGATGCCGGCGGGCGCGTGCTCGGCCAGGGCCGATTGCAGCGCGTGAACGCGCATCCGAAGACCCAGATCGAGGGTCATCGGCCCGTACTCCACCAGCACGGAGTTGTCCCCGCTGCGCCGATAGGTGACCTCGGGCCGCGCCGGCGTCCGGGGCAGCCTGCCCAGCACGCCGTCGTCGCCGTCGCCACCCGCACCTCCGGCAACCGTCAGGGAGGCCCGGTGGTTGACCAGGCCGGCGGCCTTGCCCTCCCGCACCGGCACGAACCGAACGGTGTCGCCGGGTCGCAGCTGCCCGATCTTCCACAGCTCGCCGCTGGCGACCACCGCCGGGCAGACGAACCCTCCCAGCGACGGCCCGTCCGGGCCGAGGATGATCGGGGTGTCGCCGGTGAAGTCGAGCGAACCCACCGTGTAGGGCGTGTCGTGGATGTTCGAGGGATGCAGCCCCGCCTCGCCGCCGTCGGCCCGGGCCCAGGTCGGCTTCGGCCCGATCAGGCGAACGCCGGTGCGAGCCGAGTTGTGGTGCACCTGGTAGCTCGTCGAGTAGAGCTGGTCCAGGTCGGCACGGGTGAAGAACTCCGGGGCACCGTGCGGCCCCTCGGTGACGCCGATCTCCCAGGTGTTGGTCAGCGCCGGCCGCCGCGACACCGGGGTCGCCGCGGGCTGTGCCTGCGGGTCGACGGCTGTCCCCGGCCGGAGCACGTCACCGCGCTGGAGCGTACGTCCGGCGTGCCCGCCGAACCCGCCGAGCGTGAAGGTCGAGGCACTGCCCAGATACTCGGGTACGTCCAAGCCACCCCGGACCGCGATGTAGGTCCGCAGCCCCGGCCCGTCGGTGCGGCCCAGCTTCAACGTCGCCCCCGCGGGGAGCTCGATCGGCTCCCACTGCGGGGCAGGGACGCCGTCGACGCTGACCGGCATGGGGGCACCGCTCACGCAGACGACGGCGGGATCGGAGAAGACCAGCGTCGGCCCGCCGGCCGTCGCCCGGCCGGTCGCCAGCGGCACCGTGACCTCGAGACCCGGGGCACCGCGGTCGTTGCCGACGGCCAGGTTGGCCTCGGCGAAGGAGACCGGGTCGAACGGACCCGAAGGCGGCACGCCGACCTGCCAGTAGCCGACCCGGCCGGGAAGGTCCTGGACGGTGGTGAGCACGCCCGGGTCGAGCACGTCGATGCGTGGATCAGGGTCGCTGCCGCTGCCGGCCTTGACGCGTTCGGTCAGGGTCGAGGTCGAGTGCGTGGCCGAGCGGAGCTCGGCGTACGTCGTCATCGCGCGCAGCGCAGAGACGTTGGTGACGATCCCGTCGATCCGGGTCCTGGCCAGCGCTGAGCCCAGCGTGTCGAGCGCCTCCTCGCGGGTGGCGCCGGTGGCGATCACCTTCGCGAGCAGCGGGTCGTAGTGGGGCGAGACCTCGAGCCCGGTCTCGATCCAGGAGTCCACCCTGACGGTGTCGGTCGGCTCCGGCAGGAGCGCGCGCGTGACCAGGCCGGACGACGGCATCGAGTCCTTGGCCGGGTCCTCGGCGTAGACCCGTGCTTCGACGGCGTACGCCTGGGGTGCGGGGCACCTGCGGAAGAGCTCGTCGGGCAGGGCGGTGACGCCGTCGCGGGCCAGGCGCAGCATGAGCGCGACGATGTCGATGCCCATCACCTGCTCGGTGACGGCGTGCTCGACCTGGAGGCGGGTGTTCATCTCCAGGAAGGAGATCTGCTCGCGGCCCGGGTCGTAGACGAACTCCACGGTCCCGGCCGAGCGGTAGGAGACCGACTTGGCGAGCTGGCGTGCGGAGTCGTGCAGGACAGTGCGTACGTGCTCGGGGAGGGAAGGCGCGGGCGCCTCCTCGATCACCTTCTGGTTGCGGCGCTGCAGCGAGCAGTCGCGGTCGCCGAGCACGGCCACCTGGCCCTCGCCGTCGCCGAAGACCTGCACCTCGACGTGACGGGCGGGCCGCACGAGGCGCTCCAGGAACACCCCGGCGGTCCCGAAGCTGGTCTGGGCGAGCCGGGCGACCCGCTCGAACGCGACCCTCACGTCCGACTCCGAGCTGCACGCGGTCATCCCGATGCCGCCACCGCCGCCGGTCGCCTTGACCATCACCGGCAGCCCGATCCGGGCCGCCTCCTCGGCCGCCTCGTCCGGACCGGAGAGCAGTCCCGAGCCGGCCAGCATCGGCACCCCGGCGTTCTCCGCGAGGCGGCGGGCCGAGTGCTTCTCCCCGAACGCGCTGATCTGATCGGGCGTCGGACCGACGAACCTAAGTCCCGCCGCCTCCACCTCCCGGGCGAAGGCGGCGCTCTCGGACAGGAACCCGTAGCCGGGGTGGAGCAGCCCCGCGCCGGTGCGCAGGGCAGCCTCGATGATCAGGTCGCCACGGAGATAGGAGTCCCGTGCGGGCGCGGAACCCAGGCAGACGGCCTCGTCGGCCTCCCGCACGTGTGGTGCCGCCCGGTCGGCCTCGGAGAAGACCGCGACCGTACGCATCCCGAGCTCGCGCGCGGAGCGCATCACCCGGCGGGCGATCTCCCCTCGGTTGGCGACCAGGACGGTGTCGAAGGATGGATCACCGCTCACTGGCCGACCTCGTAGTCGACATCGGGCTCGGTGACGATCATCCGCAGCGGCGTCGGGTTGAAGTCGTTGCAGGGGTTGTTCATCTGCGGGCAGTTGGAGATGAGGACGAGCGTGTCGATCTCGGCACGCAGCGCGACCCGTCTGCCGGGCGCCGACATGCCGTCGACGATGCCGAGGGCACCGTCCTCCTCGATCGGCACGTTCATGAACCAGTTGATGTTCGAGACGATGTCGCGCATCCCGAGCCCGTGCTTGGCCCCCTCGGTCAGGAAGTTCTCCCGGCAGCCGTGGTGATACATCACGTGGTGGCCGTAGCGCAGCGTGTTGGACTCGCGCGAGCAGGCGCCACCGATGGTGTCCTGGCGGTCGATCTCGTTGTCGACGACGGTCATCAGGGCACGACCGAGGTTGCTGCGCAGCACGGTCCCGGTGCGGATGTAGGCGTTGTCCTGCCACGCGAGCGTGTCCGGAGCGCTGTAGCGCTCGTCGGTGTGGTCCGCGTTGTAGAGCAGGCAGTCACCCGACTGGTTGCCACCGACATCGACGATCGTCAACACCTGCCCGGCACGTACGACGCCCGACCACGAGGCCCGCGGAGCCACCTGCTCGTCCAGCACGACGGCACCCGGCACCAGCGGGTCACCCCACTCCAGGTGAGTGCCGTCGGCGTACGACGCCCCGACCGGGACGCTGGAGACCAGCTGCCCGTCAGGCGTCAGATAGGTGGTCACAGGGACGGGAACGGTCGTCACAGGCCTCATCACCGGGTTGTCGATCGTGGTAGTCACAGGCCCCGAGCCTCCGCATAGTCGAGTGTGTTCAGATACGCCCGCCGCACCTCGGGAGAGGCGTCGAAACGCTCATCCGCCGGGGTCGTGGGATGGGTCTCCGGCGTACGCCAGGCGTGCACGCGCAGCGGCCCGACGATGTACTCCGGACGTGGGTCCCGCGGGTGCGGGACGTTGGCGATCAGCACGAGCAGGGGCAGCTCGGCCACGAGCTCGACCGCGGTCCCGGCGCCCGAGGAGCCCGACCAGTCGAAGCTCCCGTCCTCCGCCACCCGGATGCCTTGGAAGAACGAGACCGAAGGAGGTACGTCGGCCGGCCCGAGCCCGTGCTTGGCGGCGGCCTTCACGAAGAGGTCACGGCCGGCGGGCGCGGGCCCCTCGGGCAGCGCGGTGCCGTACCGCAGCGCGTTCCAGGCAGCGGTGCTCGTCCCGCAGAACGCGTCGTGCTGGCCGGAGGTGTCGGAGAGGATCGTCGCGAGCACCCGGCCGTCACCGGAGAGCAGCG
This sequence comes from Nocardioides sp. NPDC101246, assembly GCF_044767415.1. Taxonomy (NCBI): domain Bacteria; kingdom Bacillati; phylum Actinomycetota; class Actinomycetes; order Propionibacteriales; family Nocardioidaceae; genus Nocardioides; species Nocardioides sp. NPDC101246. The sequence continues at coordinate 12,847 of NZ_JBIWNX010000030.1, read as the reverse complement.
GGTGGCCGGCGCCGAGGTAGGCCTGCCACGGGATCTTCTGGGTGTCGGCGACATTCAGCCGCTCGGTCGGCTCGAGCGCGTTGTAGACGAGGGTGTGGGCGCAGGCCTCACCGGTCGGGTCCTCGAGCCGGAACCGCGTGCCGCGGGCCAGGACCTTGTGGGTGTAGCTGCCGGGCGCGACCGTCTCGGCCCAGGTCAGGCTCTCCGGATCGACGCCGTCCGGAGCGAACGGGCTCGTCGATGCCGGTAGGTACGGCATCCAGTCGCTGACCTGCCCCCCTTGCGCGCGAGCGTCTGCCCGTGCGTTCAGCACCGTGTCCGTGCTGTGGTCTGCAGCTAGCGCCACCCGGGTCCTCCTTGAAGCATGATTAACCTGTCGACTGACAGGTAAGCATGTAGGTCAAGGGCGTCGGGGGCAAACCAAGACTGTTGGAAACCTGAGTCCGAAATGTGGGGGTCGGAGTCGGAGAATTTCTTCCCTGTCGGTCGATCGATTCTTACCGTTTTCGGCTGGACCCCGCTAGGGGGGAAGGACCATTTGCTGCCGATTTCCCGCGTGCGGTGCCGCCTGATGGAGCGATCACCTCGAAGAGGTGACCAGCCTGACGGGCACACAACCTGTCAAAAGACAGGTAACAGGCGTGGTGTGATATAGGACACCATTCCGATGGCATCCCGGCACCGTGCCGAGGAGCGGACCGAAAGGGCCGGCGGATCCCTGGATCGGCTGACATCGGCCCTCCGGGATGGGACCCTGACCCCACGTCCGACCGTCGTCCGGGGACACCCACCGGTCGAGCACCGGCCTCAGCCCGGGATCAGCGCGACGATCTCTTCGAACCCCACGGCACCACATTGCCGGACACGAACGTCCGCGATTCGGACCCTTCGCGTGGAATCGGGATGCCGATCATCCCGATGAGCTCGCCCAGGTCGCTGATGGTCGGCCCGCTCCACTCGGGATCCAGGTCGACCGCGACCCCATCTCCGAGCTCCTCGGGCGCCCTGGCCCGGAACCGCACGGCTCGCATCCCGACCGCCTCGGCCCCGCTGAGCTCCTGGTCGGCACCGTCACCGACATAGACGCACTCGTCGGTCCGCACCTCGAGCGCCGCCGCGGCGACGAGGTAGGCACCCGAGTCCGGCTTGCGTACGCCGGTCTGGCAGGAGAACGAGACGGCGTCCAGGTGTTCCGCGAGCGGACTCTGCGGCCAGATCGCGACCGTCTCCGCCCCACAGTCGGCGACGAGGCCGAGCTTGAACCCTCGTTTGCGCAGCGACTTGAGCGCAGGCAGCGCCCAGGTCGCGGCATGCAGGGAGAGCGAGTAGTTCATCCTCCGGGTGATCGCACTCTGCACCTGCGACTCGGTCGGCGACCCGCCGACCCGTCGGGCCAGGTAGCGCACGGTGTGGTGCACATCGGCCATCAGTCCGCGTACGCGCTCGTCGAAGGTGTCCGCGACCGCGGCCGCGAACGCATCGGGGTCGACTCCGAGATCCGCGCCCATCCCTCGGGCCACCGCGTGGTGCTCGGCAGCATGGCCGCTCGGGACGAGCGTGTCGTGCAGGTCGAAGAGGACCGCGCGCACCCCGGCCTCGTCCATGAACTCAGCCTAACCACGATCGGAACCTCACCGAGGGAATTCGGCGAACGGGCCGCGGACGGCCCGAGTGAGCCGGCGTCAGGCCTCTGGCCTAGACTGGCTCCGCGAAGGGGAGTAGTCCTCAACAGTCGCGTCGACACACTGGCCCCCGGGCCCGGCGCGATCGGCCACGACAGTGGCGGACGAGACCTTCGACCAAGCACCCGTATATCTACGTGACGGTGCTGGTCGAAGGACAGTCCACTCCTCATGGGATGCCTCCGGCCGGCGCCGGAGAGGAACCCTGTGTACGCCTTCCTGCTCTCGACCGCGGTCATCTTCGTCGCCGAGCTCGGCGACAAGAGCCAGCTCATGGCGATGACCTTCGCCACCCGTTACCGGGCTCGAGACGTGATCATCGGGATCACCGCAGCCACCGCGATCGTCCATCTCGCCTCGGTCGGCATCGGAGCCCTCATCGGAGACGCCTTCGCCGAGCACCAGCACTACATCACCATCGTCGCGGGAGTCGCCTTCCTGTTCTTCGCCGGGTGGACCCTGCGCGGCGACGAGCTCACCGAGGACGAGGCGAAGAAGGCCCGCGACAGCCGGGGCATGGCGATCATCGCCGTCGGTATCGCGTTCTTCCTGGCCGAGCTCGGCGACAAGACGATGCTCGCGACGATCACCCTGGCCACTCAGGAGGGCTGGCTCGGCACCTGGATCGGCTCCACGGTCGGGATGGTCGCCGCCGATGCGCTCGCCATCGGTGTCGGTGCGCTCCTGGGCCGCAAGCTCCCCGAGAACGTGATCAAGTACGGCGCCGCCGCGCTGTTCGCGATCTTCGGGATCATCCTCGTCATCGACGGGGTCGTGCAGATGTGATCCGTCAGCGCCGAGCCGTCACATCTGGTCGAGCGCCTCGACCCGGCGGTTCAGGTAGCGCTGCTCCGGCACGCTTCGGGTCAGCCGGGCCGCCAGCACGTAGTGCTCCCGAGCCGTCGCGACGTCGCCGGACTGCTCGAGCAGGTGCGCCAGCACGGCATGGGCGCGATGGTGCCGCTGCATCGCCGGGTGCTCCAGCAGGTCGCGTACGATCTCGATCCCGTGCTCGGGGCCGAGGCTCATCGCCACGGCGACGGCCCGGTTGAGCGTGACCGCGGGCGAGGGCGCGACCTGCGCGAGCATCCCGTAGAGCAGGTTGATCTGGAGCCAGTCGGTGGCCTCGTACGACTCCGCCTCGGCGTGGACCGCGGCGATCGCCGCCTGCAGCTGGTAGCGACCCACCGGCCCCTCGGGGAGAACGTCCTCCAGCAGTGCGACCCCCTCGCAGATCAGCTCCTGGTCCCACTGCGAGCGGTCCTGGTCCTTGAGCGGGATCAGGTCGCCGAGGTGGTCGACGCGACCGCACGAGCGGGCCTGGGTCAGCAGCATGAGCGCGAGCAGGCCGGTGGCCTCGTCGTGCTCCGGGAGCACGCCGCGCACGATCCGGGTCAGCCGGATCGCTTCGTCGGTGAGCTCGACGCCCTGCAGCTCCGGACCGCTGGTGCGGGTATGGCCCTCGTTGAAGATCAGGTGGCAGACGTCGAGCACGCAGGCGATCCGCTCGGCCAGCTCGTCCGGCGCCGGCGAGCAGAACTCCTCGTCCTTCAGCGTCGCCCGCGCCCGGCTGAGCCGCTGCCCCATGGTCGCCTCCGGCACCAGGTACGCAGCCGCGATCTCCGACGTCGTCAGACCGCCCACGCACCGCAGCGTGATCGCCACCTGGGAGGGACGGCGCAACGCGGGATGGGCGCACATCATCATCAGCCGCAGCGAGTCGTCGTAGGCCGACCCGATCTCCACGGCGGCCGGGTCGGGGTCGTCGAGCCGCCGGGCGATCCCGTCGGCGACCTCGCGCCGGGTCCGGGCAGTGTCCGCGCGCAGCTGGTCGATCAGGCGCCGATGAGCCACCCGGATCAGCCAGGCCCGCGGGTCGGCCGGCAGCCCGTCGCACGGCCACTTCTGGCTGGCGGCGATCAGCGCCTCCTGCGCGGCGTCCTCGCAGTCGGGGAGGTCGGAATGGACCCGCAGCAGGGCACCGAGGACGTGGGCGGACTCCTGCCGCCACACGTCCTCGACTCCCGTGACCGTCATGTCAGTAGGTTGCCACCGGCCGCAGCTCGACCGTTTCACCGGGGCCACTGAAGCTGCGTACGACCTCTTCGGCTCGCTCCTGGGACTCGACGTCGATCAGGAAGAAGCCGGCCAGATGCTCCTTCGCCTCGGAGTAGGGGCCGTCCGTGGAGATCGGCTCGCCGGCCTCCCACCGGTAGAGCTTGGCCGAGGCCGGATCCGCGAGCGCCTGCCCGCCGATGAGCTCACCGTTGGCCGAGAGCTCCTCCATGATCCCCTCGAAGGCCGCGTTGAGCTTCTCCCGAGAGGCTTGCGGCAGCGACTGGAACTCGGGGATGAAGTCACCCGTCGGGTGACCCCACGGCTGCGGGTTGGAGTGGATCAGGATGACGTACTTCATGACTCTTCCCTTTCGTCGGCGCCTACCGTAGGCGTGCTTACGGGGATACGTCGGAGCCGAGTGGCGTAGTTCTACATCGTCCCAGAAGTGGGCCGCCGACACCTGCGATACGGGTGAGGCGACGCGCCCGGACCGTCGCGACTTCCGTGCCGCGGAGCGGGCTCCCCGGCGGAACACTCTGCAGCGGCCGTCACCGATGTGGAAGGGTGACCGGTTGTGAATCCGGGAACGTTCGAAGCCATCGACGAACGTCTCGTCTCCACTCTCGACGACCTGCTCGACCAGCCGTCACTGGAGCCCGGAATCGTCGTCGACGCGCTCTTCAACCGATTGGTGACCGCGGTGCTGAGCGTGCCCGAGCCGGAGGCCGACACCGTGCTGGCCGCGCTGCCGCCGTCACGTTCACCGGACCTCTTCCGATCGGTCGCGTCCGCCGGCGAGCACGCGCTCGAGCGGGCCTGGGCACACCAGATCTCGCGCGCCGCTGACCCCGCGACGGCCTTCGCCCGCTTCCCCTACCGCGAGAACTACCGGCTCCTCGTGGAGATGGAGCTGGCAGCCGTACGCCGCCAGGGCACCGTCCCACGGCACGTGCTGCTTCTGGGCTCCGGGCCGCTTCCCCTGACCGCGCTCTGTCTGGCCGACCAGGGCATCGCGGTGCACTGCGTCGACCACGACGCCGAGGCGATCCGGCTCTCCTCCGCCGTGTTCGGACGTCTGGGTGCCGTCGGCGTGACGTTCGAGCACGCCGAAGCCTCCGCCGCCACGCCACCGCGCCCCGCCGACGTCGTGCTCCTCGCCGGCCTGGTCGGGTCCGACGATGCCGCCAAAGCCGCGGTGCTCGACAAGGCGGTCACCGCTCTCGCCCCGGGCGGCCTCGTCCTGGCGCGGAGCGCTCGGGGGCTGCGTACGCTGCTCTACCCGCAGGTCGGCCCCGAAGCGCTGGTCGGACTGACGGTGGTCGCCGAGGCCGACCCCGAGGTCGATGCCCCGGGGACCGACGTGATCAACAGTGCGATCCTCGCCCGCCCGAGCTAGAGAGCAGGGTCGAGAACCTCGGCCTTGAGCTGCGCAGCCCGCTCGATCCGCTCGGCGCCGGTCTCGCCGAGGTTCCACGTCGGCATGATGAACTCGTCGAACCCGGCCTCGACGTAGCGACCGACGAAGTCCTGCAGCTCGCCCGTCGATCCGGTCTGCGTCCTGGCGAAGCCCGGGTTCGCGCCGTCCAGGTCGAGCATGAAGTTGGTGGTCGTCCTGATCGTCCCGGGATCGCGACCCACCTGCTCGCACGCCTCCAGGAGCTTGGCCCGCACAGCGCCGGCGCTCTCCGGTGTGCCCCAGGTGTTCCACTCGTCGGCGTACCGGGCGACGACCCGCAGCATCCGCGGGCCCTTGGCACCGACCAGGATCGGCAGCGGAGAGGCCACCGGCTTCGGCTCGCACGGAGCGTCAGCGAGCTGGAAGTGGGTCCCCTCGAAGGTCGTACGCGGCTTGTCGAGCAGCGACCGGGTGACCTCGATCGCCTCCTCGAACCGGTCGACGAGCACCTTCGCGCCCGGCAGGTCGATGCCGTACGCCTTGTGCTCGTTGATCTGCCAGCCGGCACCCATCCCGAGCACGAACCGCCCACCCGCGATGTGGTCGATCGTCGCGGACCGGTTCGCGAGCAGCGCCGGATGGTGGATCGTCGTCGGGGAGACCAGAGGTCCGATGCGTACGTTCCGGGTGGTCGCGGCCAGCGCCGGGAGGATCCCCCAGACCTCGTGCATCGGCCCGTCGGCCACCTCCTCGGAGCCGGTGTTGGGCATGTAGTGGTCGGCGACCCAGACGCCGTACCAACCAGCCTGGTCAGCGGCCTGCGCCTCGGCGAGGATGTCGGCGGTGGGGAAGACGAGGTTGGGCCACAGCGAGATCTTCACGGTCCCAACCTACCCACGCGCGAAACTTCCATAGAAATATTCTTGGCAGGGTTGTCGATCCCGCGTAGACCTCGTTCGACCAAGGGGTGAACGGGCCGGCAAGACGGCCCGACCGACACAGGAGAAACCGAGATGCCGAAGTACATGCTGATCTGGCGCACCATCGACGAGGACAAGCAGAACGCCGCGATGGCCGAGATCCCCTTCGAGCAGATGCTCGAGAAGATGGGTCAGCTCAACGACGAGCTCATCAAGTCCGGCGTCCTGCTCGCCATGGAGGGGCTCGACCCCGAGGAGCACACGGTCGTCACCTACGCCGACGCCGAGGAGCCGCCGGTGGTCACCGACGGTCCCTACGGAGAGACCAAGGAGCTCTTCGGGGGCTTCTACCTGATCTCGGTCGCCTCGAAGGAGGAGGCGGTCGAGTGGGGCAAGCGGCTCAGCTACTTCCCCGGTTCCGCGGTCGAGATCCGCCGGGTGCCGACGATCGACGAGTTTCCGCAGGACAACCCGTGGATCCAGAAGGAGCTCGACTGGCGGACCAAGAATGGTCAGCTCTGACGGCTGACACCGGCAGGAGACATCAATGCAAGACGCGACGCGCGCCGTCGAGGCGATCTGGCGCATCGAGTCCGCCCGCATCGTCGGCGCGCTCGCGCGCTACACCGGCGACTTCGCCCTCGCCGAGGACGCGGCCCAGGAGGCCCTCGCGGAGGCGCTGGTCGCCTGGCCCCGCGACGGCCAGCCGGCCAACCCGGTCGGCTGGCTGATGACCACCGCCAAGCGGCGGGCGATCGATACCATCCGCCGTGCCGGGGTCCAGCGCGAGAAGTACGAGGCGATCGCCCACGGCCAGGACGAGGCGTACGACGACGAGCTGGACATCGAGCGGATCGATGACGACGTCCTCGCGCTGATGTTCGTCTCCTGCCACCCGGTGCTGTCCAAGGAGGCCCGGGTGGCGCTCACGCTCCGGGTCGTCGGCGGCCTCAGCAGCGAGGAGATCGCCCGGGCGTTCCTGGTGCCGGTGCCGACGATCCAGGCCCGGATCACCCGTGCCAAGAAGACGATCGCGGCCGCGAAGGTCCCCTTCGAGGTGCCCTCGCCCGACGAGCGGCGGCAGCGTCTGGCGGGCGTGCTCAACGTCCTCTACCTGATCTTCACCGAGGGCTCCACCGCCACGTCCGGCGAGGATCTGATCCGCACCGACCTCGCGCGCGAGGCACGGAGACTGACGCGGGTGCTGATCGGCGTGCTGCCCGACGAGCCGGAGGCGTACGGTCTGCTCGCGCTCATGGAGCTGACCGCCTCCCGCTTCCCGGCCCGCACCGATGCTGCCGGTGATCCGGTCCTCCTCGAGGACCAGGACCGCGCCAGGTGGGACCAAGGTGCCGTACGCCGCGGCGTGGCCGCCCTCGAGCAGGCGACCCCACGAGGCCTCGGACCCTATGGGCTCCAGGCCGCGATCGCGGCCACCCATGCGGTCGCCGACTCGGTCGAGACCACCGACTGGGAGCGGATCATCGTCCTCTACGAGGCCTTGGGCCGCATCGCACCGAACCCGATCGTCGACCTCAACCGCGCCGTGGCGGTGGCGATGGCCCACGGACCGCTGCGAGCCCTGGAGATCGTCGACCGGATCGCGGAGGACAAGCGGCTCGACCACACCCATCTCCTCCCGACCGTACGCGGAGAGCTGCTGCGCCGGCTGGGCCGAACCGTCGAGGCGCGCACGGAGCTTGAGCGGGCGGCGAACATGTGCACGAACGACCGCGAGCGGGCCGTCCTTCGGCAAAAAGTCGCTGATCTTCCCTAAAACGGGGTATACCTGTCGGTCATGTCGAACGTAGCGAGCACCGAGACGTCCGAAACCCCGCGCTGGCGGATCCTGGGGCCCGGCCTCGTGGTGGCCGCCACCGGTGTCGGCGCGGCCGATCTGATCGCCACCCTGATCGCCGGTACCAAGTACGGTTACGCGCTGCTGTGGGCCGTCATCGTCGGATGTGTGCTGAAGGTCGTGCTGGTCGAAGGCGCCGGGCGCTACAGCCTGGCGACCGGCGAGACGATCTTCCAGGGCTGGCGACGTCTGGGCATCTGGACGTCGATCTACTTCGGTCCCTACATCGTGATCTGGGGCTTCATCTACGGAGCCGCGGCGATGGCCGGCACCGGGCTCTCGCTGGCGGCGCTGTTCTCGTTCGCGTCCGTGAAGTTCTGGGGCATCCTGTCCGGCCTGATCGGTCTCGCCATCGTGTGGGCCGGCCGCTACGGACTCTTCGAGAAGTTCCTCGCCGTGCTGGTGGGAATCATGTTCGTGACCATGGTCGGCGCCGCGCTCGTCACCCTGCCCAACCTCCCCGAGCTGCTCAAGGGCCTGGCCCCGACCATCCCCGAGGGCTCGCTGGTCAACCTCCTCTCCGTCGCCGGCGGCGTCGGCGGCACCATCACCTTGGCCGCCTACGGTTACTGGCTGCGCGAGAAGGGCTGGAGCACCCCAGGCTTCATGCGCGTGATGCGGATCGACAACATCACCGCGTACGTCGTGACCGGGATCTTCGTGGTCGCCACCCTCATCGTCGGCGCCGAGCTGCTCTACTCCGCCAACATCGCCATCGGCACCGGCGACCAGGGCATGCTCGACCTGTCCAAGGTTCTCGCCGACCGCTACGGCGACTGGTTCGGCAAGCTCTTCCTGATCGGCTTCTGGGCCGCGGCGATGTCCTCGCTCGTCGGTGTCTGGAACGGCGTCAGCCTGATGTTCGCGGACTTCATGGGGACCATTCGCGGACGGGCGGACGAGCCCGAGGCCAAGAGTGGCGGCCTCTGGTACCGCTCCTACATCCTCTGGCTCACCTTCCCGCCGATGATCTGGCTCCTGCTCGCCGACGAGCCCGCCTGGCTGATCCTCATCTACGGAGTCCTGGGCGCGTTCTTCATGCCGTTCCTGGCCGTCACCCTGCTCTGGCTCCTCAACACCAGCCACACCCCCGCGGAGTGGCGCAACAAGTGGGTCTCCAACATCGGCCTCATCATCTGCGCCCTGCTCTTCGCCTGGCTCGCCTTCGACCAGGTCCGCACCTCCATCCAGGACCTGTTCGGCTGAGCTCCGAGGCACCGGTCGGATCGGCGGGCGCCAGGCTCTACGCCTGGGCCTTGCCGATCCGCCAGTAGCCGACGAAGGTGATCCGCGACTTGGGCACCCCGAGCGACACCAGATGGCGCCGTCCCTCGGCCGGGATCGTCCGCTCACCGACGAGGTAGGCCGAGAGCGTTGCCGGCGCCTCGGGAGTGAACGCCTTCACCTCGGCGATCGCCAGCGTCCCGGGCTGCTCGGCGGAGTCACCTCGAGCCAGCCACCGCACCTCGACCCCCTCGGGCCCGGAGACGTCCTGGACGTCGGCCATGTCCGGGATCTCGATGATCGCCAGGCCGCGCGCGTCGCGAGGCATGTCTCGAAGGATCCCGACGATCGCCGGAAGGGCCGACTCGTCGCCGACGAGCAGGTGGAACGACGCGTCCGGAGCGAAGTCGAAGCCCGTGCCCTGATCCATGAGCACGACCTGTTCCCCGGGCTGTGCCGTACGCGCCCAAGGGCCCGCGATCCCGAGATCCCCGTGCACGACGAAGTCGACGTCGATCTCACCGAGTTCGGGCCGGTGCTCGCGCACGGTGTAGTTGCGCAGCGGCGGCCGGTCCCCGTGCCTCAGGTACTTGAGGTAGTCGATCGTCCCGAGCTTCTCGGGCACCGCGTCGAAGTTGGTGGCCTGTCCGCCCGGCCGCGGCAGGAAGAGCCGGAACCACTGGTCGAAGCCGCGCTGCGGGAACCGTCGCAGATCATCGCCTCCCAAGGTGAGCCGCACCATGTGCGGCGTGACCTGCTTGTTGTGCAGCACCTCGGCCGCGTACACGCCCTTCAGCTTCCGGCCGTCGTCGAATCCCATGCGAAGCTCCGTTTCCATTTAAGTAAGGCTTACCTTACCTAGACTCGCAAGCATCTGTCAGTGCTTGGATGTGCCCATGGCGACTCTCTCCGAGCTGTTCAGAGATCACTTCGGCCATGAGGAGCACCTCTACGGCTGGCTGCTCGACCGATTCGCTGACGACCTCGACGCGGGTGGTGCTGTGGCCGAGATCTGCCGGGACCACCTCGACGCCTCCCGTGCCGATGCCGTGCAGCTGCGCCTCCTGGCGGCTCTGCACCGCATCGTCCTGCGCGGCGACGCTCCCGAGCTCGAGCGGTTCTATCCGAACCTCGGAGGCAACGACTCGTACGTCACCGTCTGGCCGTTGTTCGAGAAGGTGGTCGCAGCACACGTCGACGAGCTCCGCGCAGGTCTGGAGGTGGCGCCCCAGACCAACGAGGTGGGCCGCTCCGCATGCCTCCTCATCGGGATCTTCGAGGCCGTACGCCGCACCGGCCTGCACCGCATCCGGCTGCTCGAGCCGGGCGCCTCGGCCGGGCTCAACCTGCTCGTCGACCGCTACCGCTTCCACGGCGACGACTGGGCGTACGGTCCCACGGACAGCCCACTGACCATCGACACCCAGTGCGCAGGGGTCAACCCGGTTCCGTTCGAGGTCGTCGCACGCCGCGGCTGCGATCTCGCCCCGGTCGATGTCTCCACCGCGGCCGGCCGCGAATACCTGACCTCGTTCGTGTGGCCGCATCAGGTCGATCGTCACGCCCGCCTCGCCGGTGCGCTGCAGGTCGCGGCCGGCGAGCCGCCCGCCGTCGACGTCGGGTCGGCCGACACATGGCTGAAGGACAGGCTCAGCGAACCGACCGACGGGGATGTGCTCACGGTCGTCTGGCAGTCGATCACGGAGCAGTACTGGCCGATCGAGGTACGCACTGGCGTACGCGCTGCCGTCACCGAGGCTCGTGGCGGCCTGCCCATCGCCCACGTCAGCATGGAAGGTGTCCCGCCGGCGCAGACGGCCTCGGGCTGGGACATCCGCACCGACGGTCCCGCGCTCAGCCTCGACGGCGACGTGCTCGCCCGCTCCAGCCACCACGGCCCACCGCTGATCCTCGTGTAGCCCTCGCGGAGACCAAAGTCGGTTGACGCGTTCCGCATCCAGGTCAAGGCTGTTCAGCATGCCCGCCGACGAGCTTCCCGGCTGGAGGCGCAACGCAGCGATCTTCCTCGCCGGCCAGACGGTCTCCCTGCTCGGCTCGATGCTGGTGATGTACGCCGTGATGTGGCACCTCACCATCGAGACCCGGTCCGGGTCGGTGCTGATGTTGAGCCTCGTCTTCGGGATGCTCCCGCAGGCGTTCATGTCCATCTTCGGCGGCGTCTGGGCCGACAGGCATCACCGCAAGTTCCTGATCATGGGCTCCGACGCCACGATCGCGGTCGCCACCCTGATCCTGGCCGGCCTGATGGCCAGCGGGATCGACGACCTCTGGATCATCTATCTCGCCCTGGCCATCCGCTCGATCTTCGCCGGCATCCAGATGCCTGCCGTGACGGCGATGATTCCGCAGATCGCGCCGGAGTCCCAGCTGCTCCGGATCAACGGAGCCTTCCAGACCATCCAGTCCGCGATGACACTCCTGGCTCCGGCGCTCGCCGCGGTCATCTACGCCAGCATGGACATCGTCGCCGTCTTCTTCATCGACGCCGTCACGGCCCTGATCGGCGTCGGCCTGCTCGCCCTCGTCCCGGTCGCCCGTATCGTGCGTCCCGACCAGGGGAAGGTCTCCTACTTCGGAGACCTCCGCGCCGGCCTGAAGTACGTCTCGACCCATGCGCACGTGCGTTGGATCCTGGTCCTGTTCACGCTCGTCATGGTGATGGTCGGAGCCCCCTCCTACCTCACCCCACTCATGGTCACCCGTACTTTCGGTGACGAGGTCTGGAAGCTCACCGCGAACGAGCTGTTCTGGGGCTTCGGCATGCTGGTCGGCGGTGCCGCCATGGCCGTCTTCGGGCCCAAGATCATCCACCGGATGCGCTTGATGGTCGGCTCTGTCGTCCTCATCGGACTGTTCGTCGTCGGACTCGGGGTCTCCACGAACATGTGGGTGTTCTTCGTCTTCGGCCTGCTGATCGGGGTGTCCTTCTCCGCACTGAGCGCGCCCGCGATGACGATCCTCCAGGAGCGCGTCGAGCCGGAGATGCAAGGGCGCGTCTTCGGCATCGTCGGCATCGTCATGTCGGTCGCCATGCCACTCTCCATGGTGGTCTTCGGCCCGCTCGCAGATCAGTTCTCGGTCGAGTTCCTGCTTGTCCTCGCCGGCCTGCTGCTCTTCCTCATGGTTGCCGGCATCCTCGCCATCCCCGGTGCTCGCCGGTCGCTGGCCGAGGTCGACCTCCCCAAGGAGGAACCCATCGCTCCTGCTGATTCGGTCACGCCGGGCGAGGAAGCCTCTCAGGGCGCCAAATGACAGCTGCCCGGCACCTCGAGGGCACCGGGCAGCTGGAGAAGCTCTGGATCAGCGGCTGGTGACCAGCTTGATGGCCACGCCGAGACCCACGGCAACGACGGCGGCGATGAGCAGCTTCTTGACCATGGGAACTCCTTGTTCGAGATGGTTTGTTCGGACTGCAACTATGACATTGGACCTCGCGCCGCTGCCCACGTCAACCGGGCGTGGCGCGAAGAGACCTTCACATTCATCTCGACAGGCTCGATACAGCGCATCTCGACAAGCTCGAAACACCGCATCGAAAGTCGCTGTAAATGGCAGCAGGGCCACCTCCGAAGAGGTGGCCCTGCGCAAAGTTATGTCCGGCGGCGTCCTACTCTCCCACAGCCTCTCGGTTGCAGTACCATCGGCGCTGAAGGGCTTGACTTCCGGGTTCGGGATGGGACCGGGTATT
>NZ_JBIWNX010000029.1:0-35102 GCF_044767415.1 Nocardioides sp. NPDC101246 | reverse complement strand
CCGGCGCCTCGCCGGCCCGAGCCCCGGCGAGCCGCATCGGGCGTCGACGAGACCGCCGTGATGGCGCCGGTCGAGCGGAACCCCGCGCCTGCCCCCCCCCCCGCCCCCCCCCCCCCCCCCCCCCCCCCCCCCCCGGCCCCCCCGCGCCCCGCGCCCCCCCCCCCCCCCCCCCGGGGGCGGCCCCCCCCCCCCCCCCCCCCCCCCCCCACAACTGAGGATTCGGCACGCCAGAAGTGCCTATTCGACGCGGGCCACCATGGGCAGGCGACTGCGGGTGGTGACCGCGACGATGAGCGCGATCAGCAGGGGCAGCCCGACGACCACGATGCCGACGAGGTCCCACGGGATCTCGAGGTAGTGCGCGGCGACGCTGTCGCGCTCCGGCCAGCCCTCGGTGGTGATCGGATAGCTGATCGCGATCCCGGGAACGAACCCGATCAACGCGCCCGGGACGGCGCCGAGGAGCGTCACGACCAGGGCGTACGAGGCAGCGACCCCGCGTCGCGTACGCGTCCTGGCTCCGACCGCCGAGAGGGTCGCCAGGTCGGGGCGGGCGTCGTTGAGCGCCAGGTGGGTCGCGGTCAGCGCACCACCGATCATCAGCACGGCACCCAGGGTGACCAGGAGCAGCCAGACGATCACCGCGGTGTCCGTCTCCTGGTAGCCGCGCTCGATCATGATCGTCGCGGGGAACTGCCCGGCGGCCAGGGCCTCGTCGAGGTCCGTCTCGGCGTCGGCGCCGAGCCGGGCGTTCTCGACATAGAGGCCGACGACCCGCGGTTCGACACCGAGCTTCTTCACCATCGCCGGCGTCACGACCGCGTAGGCGGGCGCAGCGCGATCACCGACGTCGAGATAGGTCGCCGGCACGTCGACCGTGACCACGTCGAGATCCGTCTGCTCCTCCTCGGAGAACTCCTTGATGACCAGCCGCGCGGACTGCTGCGAGGACCGAAGCTCGTCATCGGTGGTGAACACGACCGCACCCGAGGACCCCAGGGTCTCCGCCGCAGCGGCGGCATCCCGCTCGGAGAGCGACCGCGCCACCGCCGGCGGGAGGGTCCCGTCGGCGCCGGCGACGACGAGCTCGCCGAACTCACCGATGGTGGTGTCGAGCGGGATCGACCCACCATCACCGGTCTCGACGACGACGTACCGACCGTCGGCCTCGGTCGTCGCGCCGGAGGTGAGTGCCGCCGTGGCCCCCGGGATGGCCTTCTCGACCTGCGCTGCGATGTTCTCCCACCGCGCTCGCGCCTCGTCCGGGTCGACGTCGCTCTCGTCTGCGCTGTGTCGCGGATGCACCACGGCGTCGCCGATCGCGAAGGAGGGCAGGTAGCTCTCCTGGTTCTGCTTCTCATCGCTGCTGAACGCGATCCCGAGCGTGACCACACCGACCACCGTCACCGCGATCGCACCGGCGGCCGGCACCGTACGGGTGCGGTGCCGATCGGCGTCGCGGGTCGCGAACCGGATCACCAGCGGCATCCGAGCGCTGAACCGCGCGGCCACCGACACGAGGGCGGGGAGGATGAACAGCACCCCGGCGACGCAGAGCAGTACGCCGAGAGCGATCGGGATCCCGCTGAGGGCGTTCCGGGTGCCGAACGCCGCCGATGCGACTCCGGCGGCCACGAGCACGAGGCCGATGATCGGCGAGCGCCGCGAGGGCAGGCTCTCCGACCGCCGCCCGGACAGGACGCCGACGACGTTCTGTCGCGAGGCGATCCAGGCCGGCACGATCGCGGCGCAGATCGCTGCCGCGAAGCCGATGACGGCGACCGCCAGGACCTGAAGCCACGGCACCTCGAACGGGCCGAACCAGGCCGAGACCTGATCCTGGGCGAGCGGCTGGAGCAGCCGCGCCAGCCCGACGCCGAGGACGGAACCGACGACGGCCGCGACCGCACCGATGACGAGCGCCATCCCGAGCAGGACGCGCCGGGACTGTCGAGCGGTCCCTCCCGAGGCTGCGATCAGCGCCAGGTCGCGCGCCTGGCGCCGGGCCGCGACCGCGAACGCCGGCCCGGCCAGCAGGACCACCTCGAGGACGACCATGACCACGATGAGGACGAGCACCACGAGCTCGGAGGGGTCCGGGGCACCCATCGGCGGACGGATCTCCTTGTCGGCCGCGCGGGCCGCGGCCGGCGGGTCCAGGACGACCGATCGCGAGAGCGCGAACGCACCCGCCGCGTTCAGGTCCTCGATGTCGGACCAGGTCACCGGTCCGCCGCCGACCAGCCAGGTCGAGCGCTCGATGACGTAGTCCCCCGGAAGCTCCGGTCCGGCGACGAAGGGGTCGTTGCGTACCTCCGACGACTCGACGATCCCGACCACCTTGCGCGTCTCGTCGACGTCGCCGTCGGGGATCAGCAGCTCCTCACCGACGCCCGGTCCCCGGAACGCGAGGTTGGAGTTGACCACGACCTCGTCCGGGCCCTCCGGGAGCCGGCCTTCGGTCAGCCTGGTCAGCCCGGCGGCGAGCGGGTCGTTCAGATCGGTCTGCAGACCGTTGGCCCAGGTGACGCCCTTGTCGGTGCGTACGTCGAAGGTCCGGTCCCCGGTGGCGAGCATCGGCCGGTCCCCGATGATGGCCTTCACACCGGCCGCATCGAGCGGGTCGGCCTCGGACTCCTCGAGCCACTCGGACGCGTTCTCGGGATCGATGCCCTGCCGCACCGCAGCGGCGCCCTGGACGTCGATGCTCGCCGCAGCCTCGGTGCCGAGCCGGCGGTCGAGGCCTTCCACGGTGTCGACGTCATAGGTCTGGTACGTCACCGCGACCGCGGTCACGCCCGCCACCGGCAGCGCGATCATCAAGACGACCAGCAGGCTGCGCCACTTCGCCCGCCGGGCCTCCCGTTGCCCGATGCGGAGGGCAAGACGCCAGCCGGCGAGGCGCCCACTCATGCCTCGACCTCGTCCACGAGCGACAGGCCCGGCGTCTCGCCGGCCTCGTCGACGACGAGCCCGTCGCGCACGTAGATCACCCGGTCGGCCCAGCTCGCATAACGCGGCTCGTGGGTGACGAGCACCCCGGCCGCGCCCGCGTCGCAGCGCGCCCGGATCAGCTTGAGGATGTCCTCGCCGGTCTCGGTGTCGAGGGCGCCGGTCGGCTCGTCGGCCAGGATCAGGCGGCGCTCGCCGACGATCGCCCGGGCGATCGCGATCCGCTGTCGCTGCCCACCGGACATCTCGTCGGGGAACCGGTCGGCGAAACCGTCGAGACCGACCTCCTCGAGCGCCTTGCGGGCCGCGTCGCGCGCCGCGCGGCGCCCGGCGCCGTCGAGCTCGAGCGGCAGCGCGACGTTCTCGGCGGCGGTCAGCGCGGGGATCAGGTTGAAGTCCTGGAAGACATAGCCGACCGACGTACGCCGTAGCCTGGCGCGCCCGCTGACCCCGGCCGCACCGAGATCCTGGCCGTCGACCGTCACAGACCCGGAGGTCGGCGAGTCGAGGCCACCGGCGATGGTCAGCAGCGACGACTTCCCGGAGCCGCTCGGCCCCATGATCGCGACCAGCTCACCGGCGTACGCGGCGAGGCTGACGCCGCGCAGGGCGTGCACCTCGGCGGCGCCGGTGCCGTGGACGCGGCTCACGTCGGTGAGCCGGAGGACGGGTTCACTCATGCCGCCGCCTCCGTTGTGCGAATCAAAGAATACGGACGCGGCGGCCTGAGGCCTGTTGTCGCTCGCTGGCGCTCACTCATCTGTGGACTCCTTGGTCGAGGTGTGGCCCGGCTTGACGGGCGCGGCATGGACGCGGCGGCTGAGCCGCTCGCGGGCGTCGGCGAGCCAGCGATCGCTGTCGTGGCTGAGGCGGCGCAGGTCATGGGCGAGGGCGGCGTTCATCGCGCCCCTCCTTCGGCTGTGTCGGCGGGCTCCGGAGCGGTGCTCGTGGAGGCCGCCCTGCGCAGCCGGGACTCGCAGTGGTCGAGCCAGCGGATCTCGGCCTCGGCCGCGAAGATCAGCCGATCGAGGACCAGCCCACCGGCGAGGTCGTCACCGGCTCCGGAGCGTGACTGGCGGCGGTATCCCTGCAGCGCCTGCATCGTGGCGTTGCGCTGCTGCTGGACGACCTTGCCGACGTCAACGCTCGGCACCGCGACCGCCACCGCGAGCTTGATCGCGAGCTCGTCGCGCTGCGGCTGCGTACGCTCCACCGGGGTGTCGAACCACCCCTTCACCTCGACCTTGCCGGCCTCGGTGAGCTGGTAGAGGGACCGTCCCTCCGCGTCGGTCCCTCCAGCCTCGACGAGGCCGTCACGCTCGAGTCGCGACAGGGTCGTATAGACCTGCCCGACGTTCAGCGGCCAGCTGGCGCCGGTGCGCTGCTCGAACTCGGCGCGCAGCTCGTAGCCGTAGCGCGGCTTCTCCAGCAGCGCCAGCAGTGCGTGTTTCACGGACACTCGATCACCTCCCTTGGTTACTTACTGAGTATGTATATACCGAGTATGTACCCCGAAGCAAGCCGAAATTGCGCTGCCGACGCCTCCCCCTGCGTGAAACAATTCCGCGGCCGGTTCGGGTCGGCATCCACCAAGCCACCTGACCAAGGGACAAGAAGTGTCACGTCATGGACGTGTCGTCGCGCTGGCCGCGGCGTCACTCGCTCTCGGCGGGCTGAGCGTCATCCCGATGGCGCCGCCCGCCTCCGCCGAACCCGACCCGATCGCGTCCTACAAGGACCACGCCGGCGTCCCTCTCACCATCCACCGCACGACCGACGGCGCGGCCGACTTCATCGGCTCCAAGACCGAGTCCGTCGACCCGCTGGGCACCTCCGTCAAGCCCGCCAAGGCGGCCCGGACCCACCTCGACCGCGTCAGCAAGGCGCTCGGCACCGACGGGACGGACCTGCGGGAGACGTCGACCGACAAGGCCGTCGGCGGCGGGTCGGTCACCAGGTTCGAGCAGTACGTCGAGGGTCTCCCTGTCCTCGGAGGCGAGGTCGTCGTCGGGCTCGACAAAGACCGCGGACTCACCTCCGCGTCCACCAACCTGTCCGACGTCACGAGTGTCACCGAGCCGGACGAGTCGACGCGCGCGAAGGCCGAGGCAGCCGCCGAGGCCGTGGTCTCGAAGGCCAACCACGGAGCGACCGGCCTCACCGTGACCGACGAGGGCGCCTGGCTCTACGACGACGACCTGGTCCGTGGGCCGCAGATCGGCGAGACCAGCGTCTTCCGGTTCTCGGTGACCAACGGCTCCACCATCCGTGAGACCGTGCTGGCCCACGCCGGCACCGGCCGCGTCCTCATGCACGTCAACGAGATCGCCCACGCCAACCGCCGCATCTGCGACAACGCCAACGTCCGTGCCGTGGACACGCCCTGCACGGACAGCAGCTCCAAGGTCAAGCGCCGCGAGGGCGACGCCGCCACCGGAAACGCCGACGTCGACAGTGCGTACGACATGCTCGGCGCGACCTCGGACCTCTACGCGTCCCTCGGGCTGGATCTGACCGAGGAGATCGGCTGGTCCGAGGGCGTCACCGACAAGGCGATCGCCGCCACGGCTCGTTACTGCGAGCCGACGGAGCCGGACTACACGCCGCCGTGCCCGATGGACAACGCGTTCTGGAACGGTGAGCAGATCTTCCTCGGTCAGGGCCTGGTGGTCGACGACATCGTCGGTCACGAGCTGACCCACGGCGTGATCGAGCGGAGCTCGAACCTCTTCTACTGGTACGAGTCGGGCGCCATCAACGAGTCGATGGCCGACATCATGGGTGAGATCGTCGACCATCGCTACGCGACTCCCGGCGACTCTCCCAGCGACTGGCGCATGGGCGAGGACTCCTCGTTCGGCGCGATCCGCGACCTCGCCAACCCGACGCTGCACGATCAGCCCGACCGGATGACCAGTTCCCTGTGGGAGGCCGACGACCTCACCTACTACGCCGACGGCGGCGGGGTGCACACCAACAGCGGGGTCGGGAACAAGACGGCGTACCTCATCTCCCAGGGCGGCACTTTCAACGGTCGCACCGTCAGCGGCATCGACGGCGCCGACGCGAGCCTGCAGAAGACCGCGGCGCTCTACCTCTACACGATTCAGCACCTCGTCTCCGGAAGCCAGTACGCCGACCTCGGCCGCACGCTCGGCAGTGGCTGCGACGCGCTGGCGGCCGCCGGCACCTCCGGCCTCACCGCCGGGGACTGCGCCCAGGTCCGGCTCGCCACCGAGGCGACCGAACTCGCCAAGTCACCCACCAAGGCCGGCGCGACCCGCCCCGCGGAGGCACCGAACACCTGCCCCGCCGGGAGCACCGGCAAGGCCGCGGTGGCCACCCCGACGCTCACCCGCGGCGGACTGTGGCACCAGGCACCCGACGCCGCCGAAGGCATCCCGGCCAACGACCGCGACGGCAACGGCTCGGACTTCGGCTGGAACCCTGACCCGGAGTACGGCGACCCGACGTCCAGCGGTCTGACGACGGCCGGCGTCAAGGTGCCTACCGGCAAGCGGACCTATCTGCGGTTCAGCCACTGGTACCTCTTCGAGTGGTACACCGGCAGCGACCCCGCCCACCCGGCACCGCAGTACTACGACGGCGGCGAGGCGCGGCTGCTGGTCAACGGGGTCGCGACCGCGATCCCGTCCACGGCCTGGGTGAACGGCCCGAAGCAGAAGCTTCTCCTCAACAACCCCGCCAAGCCTCTGACCGGCTTCGGGGGCGACTCCAACGGGTGGATCAGCTCCCGTGTCGACCTGTCCGCCTTCGCCGGCAAGACGGTCCAGTTCCAGTGGGTCGTCCGTGGCGACACGGAAGGCTCGTTCTTCGGCTGGTTCGTCGACGGACTCGAGCTCTACTCATGCACCCCGCAGACGGTCGCGAACACGGCGGCGCCGACTATCAGTGGCACCCGGCGGGTCGGCTACACGCTGACCGCGTCGCCGGGTTCGTGGAGCCCGACGGCGACGACGCTGCGCTACCAGTGGCTGCGCAACGGGGCCGCGATCTCAGGGGCCACCGCGAAGACCTACAAGCTGAGCGGATCGGACCACACGCGCAAGATCCAGGTCCGGGTCACCGCCTACGCGTCCTCCTGGCCGGCGGCCAACCCCGGCGTCAGGACGAGCGCGGCGACCGGTGCGATCAGCGCCGGCTACCTGACCCCGGTCACACCGACGATCAGCGGGACCCGCAGGGTGGGCTACCTGCTCACCGCGATGCGTGGTGAGTGGAAGCCGGCCGGGGTGACGTACTCCTACCAGTGGCTGCGCAACGGCAAGGCCATCTCGGGCGCCACCGGCAAGACGTACCGGCTCAGGTCCATCGACCGCGGTGACCGCATCCGCGTCCGGGTCACCGGGCGCAAGGCCGGCTACTACACCTCGACCCGCCTCTCGGCGGCGACGAGCGTGATCCGCTGACCTGAACCCCGGTCCCGGCCCGACGGCGAGCTCAGTCGTCGTCGGGCCGGCCGGGGTGCAGCAGCAGGTCGACCTCGTCGATGACCGTGTCGGTGACGACACCGGCGGCGAGACCGTCGATCCGGATGCCCGTGATGGCGGCACCGAGACCGTCGCGCTCATCGGTCAGCCACACCGCCGGCCGCGCACGGACGGCATCGGCGACGCGGCGCTCCAGGGCCGTGTGCAGGACGGCGCGCGGGTCGATGTACGCCGCACCGACCCGAGGCGGGTCGACCTCGACGGTGGAGGTCGCCAGGACGCGTACGTCCTGGGAGTCGCAGGTCCGGGTCCGGACCACGATCGCGATCTCCATCGGTCCGGTCGGCCACTCGAGCACCTCGTGGAAACCCGGGATCGCCATCGTCATCGAGTCGGAGGCGATCCGGATGATCCGCCGGTGCCTGGTCACCACCAGGCACTGACCGCGCCCTGCCCGCCGCACCAGCGAGGCCACCACGAGGACGACCGCCATCGCCGCGATCACCAGAACCGTCGCCATCTCCCCCATGGCTCCGAGTCTTCTCGACCCGCGCCCGATTCCGAATGGGCGCTGCCACCCATTCGTCCCTGCCGCCTACGTCGCTGCGTACGTCAGTCAGCGGCCTGCGCCCACGGGCTGATCCTCACCTCGGCCCCGTCGAGGATGTCGAGATCGCTCGGCCCGTCGATCACCGCGACGCCGAGCGTGATCGGCGTGGCGCCGGGCAGCGCGGTCACGAGCAGCTCGGTCGTGACGTCCGGGTCGTTCGCGGTGGACATCGCCTGCCAGTCGATCACCGCCATCACCGACTGCGCCGGAGGGACGACGATGCGCTCGGGCATCATCGACGGCTCATAGGGCTTGGCCGTCACATCGGTCTGCCGGGCACCGGCGGCATTCAGGAACTCGACAGTGGGTACGCCCTCGATCGCGCAGGCGTGACGGCCGAGGTTGCGGGCCCGGAGCCACGCCTGCCGCGATCCCAGCGCCGCATCCTGGCCACCGAAGGTGACCTCGAGATCCGACGGCCGACACGACGGCGCCCCCGGGTCGGCGGGCCAGGGGGCGCCATCACCGAACGGCGGCATCGTCGTCGCCGCCGGAGTCTTCCCGCCGACCCAGCCTTCGGCCTTGCCGCCACGCGTCCCCTCGACCGCGTACGCCAGCGGCTGCCCCGACCCCACGGGATAGCCGTGGTAGCTGGTGAGCCACCGGCTGACATCGTCGATCACCCGGTCGCCCTCGGCGGCCTCGACCAGGACGATCAGCGGTTCGTACGGGGCGGCCAGCTGCGCCGAGGTCACCGACGGCTGCTCGGAGGCAGCCACCACGAGCCTCACCGCGACCGGATCGGGCACCTCGTTCGACCGGTACCACGCCTTGCCGCCGTGGAGATCCACCGGCCGCTGCCGGCCGTGCGCGACCGTGGCGAGCGCGACCAGCCGGTCCGGCGGCGCCTCCACGTCGGCCTGGGCAGGACGGCCCGTCTGCGGGTCGGCGACGGTCGACGACACCGACGTCGCCCCGGCCTCGCTCAGCGCGACGGCATCGGCGAGCGCGTCACCGATGCCGTCACCGCGGTCCAGACCATGCTCACCCACCACGACCCGGATCTGGCCCATCGTGAACGTGACGCTGGTCCGGGCGGGCGGCGCGTCGGGCGCAAGGCGGGTGATCTCGGGGCGCACCACCCGGAGCACCTCCTGGCTCGCCGCGGCCGCCTCGGCCCCCGACAGATCCTCCTCCAGCGCCACCTCGACGCTGGCCGAGTGCTCCACGCGGTCGGACTCGCCGAAGTCCTCGCCCGGGATGCGCCGGGACTCGTCGACGGCCAGCACCTCGCGTACGCCGGGGACGGAGCGCCACTCGTAGGAGAGATCGAGGAACCTCGACAGCCCCTCCGGCGTGGTCGTCCCGGCCGCGGACACACGGGGTCGGACCCAGAGCATCGCGACCGCGCAACCGGCCACGGCCAGCAGAACCAGCCCGACGGCCACGATCCCCACCCGGAGCTCGCGCCTCCGTGTGCTGTCCAGCATCGCCACGTACGTCCTCCTCGACCTCTGCGGAAGGCAAAGGCTCGCACAGGTCCGGCCGGGTCAGCCCGGTAAATGGCGAACCGGCACGGTTCCTTCACAGGACCGTGCCGGTTCACCACATGTGCCGTGGGTCAGGCGGGGCTGATCACGCGGGACTGGTCAGACTGGGAGGGCCTCACCCTTCGCCGCGAGGTCGCGGAGGTACTGCGTCGGCCGGAACCGCTCGCCGTACGCCTCGGCCAGCTCGTCGGCACGGGCCAGGAAGGCGTCGATGCCGATCGAGCCGTCAGCGGCCTCGTAGCCGGTGATGAACTGGGCCGCACCACCGGTCTGCGGCGGGAAGCCGATGCCGAAGATGGAGCCGATGTTGGCGTGGGCGGCCGAGGTGACGACGCCCTCCTCGAAGCACTTGGCCGTCTCGAGGGCCTCCGCGAAGAGCATGCGGTCGCGGACGTCCGCGATCGAGGGCTGCTCCGCGGCGACCGGGAACAGGTCGGCGAGACCGGTCCAGATCGAGCCGCGCTTGCCGTCGGCGTACTCGTAGAAGCCGGCGCCACGGAGCTTGCCGGGACGCTCCGCCTCGAGCATCTTCGTCACGACCGCCTCGCCCGGGTGCGGGTTGTAGGTCGCACCCTCGGCCTCGGCGGCCTCGCGCGTGGCGAGACCGATCTTGGCCATGAGCTCCATGTTGAGCTCGTCGGTGAGCTGCAGCACCGGAGCCGGGTAGCCGGCCTGGGTGGTGGCGCGCTCGACGGAGTACGGCGCGACGCCCTCGGCGACCATCGCGAGGCCCTCGTTGACCATGGTGCCGATGACGCGCGAGGTGTAGAAGCCCCGCGAGTCGTTGGCGATCATCGGGGTCTTCCTGATGGCGAGGGTGATGTCGTACGCCTCGGCCAGGGTCTTGTCGGAGGTCTCCGCGCCCTTGATGATCTCGACCAGCGGCATCTTGTCCACCGGGGAAAAGAAGTGCAGGCCGATGAAGCGCGATGCGTCGCCGTCGATGCCCTTGGCCAGCTCGGTGATCGGCAGGGTCGAGGTGTTCGAGGCGAGCAGGGCGCCCTCGGCGAGGTGCGGGATGACCTCGTTGAAGACCTTCTGCTTGAGCTCGACGTTCTCGAAGACCGCCTCGACGACCAGGTCGGCGCCGGCAGCGTCGGCCGCGTCGATGGTCGGGGTGATCCGGGCGAGCAGCTCGTCGGACTTCTCGCTCGTGAGCTTGCCGCGCTTGATGGCCTTCTCGTTGATGGTCGCCGAGTAGGCCTTGCCCTTCTCCGCCGCCTCGATCGAGACGTCCTTGAGGACGACCTCGACACCGGCACGAGCCAGGACGTAGGCGATGCCCGCGCCCATCATGCCCGCGCCCAGCACGACGGCCTTCTTGGACTGGAACTTCTCGATGCCGGCCGGGCGCTCCTTGCCCGCGTTGATCGAGCCGAGGTCGAAGAAGAACGCCTGGATCATGTTCTTCGACTGCTGGCCGGTGACCAGCGAGACGAAGTAGCGCGACTCGATCCGGGTGGCGGTGTCGAAGTCGACCATCGCACCCTCGACCGCGGCCGACAAGATCGCCTTCGGCGCACGCATGTCGGACTGCTTGAGCTGCTTGCGCAGGATCGGCGGGAACGCGGGCAGGAAGCCTGCGAGGGCCGGGGAGGTCGGCTTGCCACCGGGCATCTTGTAGCCGGGCTTGTCCCACGGCTGGGCGATCTCGTCGGGGTTGGCCTTGATCCACGCCTTCGCGGCGGGCACGAGCTCATCGGGGGAGGAGACGAGCTCGTGGACCAGACCCTTCTCGAGGGCGGCGGCGGGCTTGAACTTGGTGCCCTGACCCAGGACATCCATCAGGCCGGTCATGATGCCCAGGAGACGTACGACGCGGGTGACGCCACCGCCGCCCGGGAGCAGGCCGAGGGAGACCTCGGGCAGGCCGATGTCGTAACGGGCGTCCAGCGCGATGCGGTGCTGGGCGGCCAGCGCGATCTCCAGACCGCCACCGAGGGCGGCACCGTTGATCGCCGCGACGACCGGCTTGGGGAAGGTCTCCAGCTTGCGGAGGGTCGCCTTGATCGACTCGACCTCCTCGAAGACCTGAGCGCCGTTCTCGGGGCGTACCTGGATCATGTTCTTGAGGTCACCACCGGCGAAGAAGGTCTTCTTCGCGGAGGCGATGACGACGCCCGTGACGTCGTCTGCTTCGGCGTACAGCTTCTCGACGGCCTCCGCCATCGAGGTCTTGTACAGCTCGTTCATGGTGTTGGCCGACTGGTTCGGGTCGTCCAGGGTCAGCGTGACGATGCCGTCGGCATCGCGGTCATAGCGGACTGCGGTCTCGCTCATTTGTCTTCCTTCAAGTCTGTGTCGGGCACGGCCCGGGATGTTCACCGAGGTACCTCGGTCAGCTGTCGCTTCCTTCGCGGAGCTCCACGAGGGATGTGGGCGCTCACCGAGTTACCTCGGTGAGCATTCGCGAACGCGTCAGACCAGCTCGACGATCGTGGCGATACCCATGCCGCCACCGACGCACAGCGTGGCGAGGCCGCGCTGCTTGCCCTGACGCTCGAGCTCGTCGACCAGGGTGCCGAGGATGATGGCACCGGTCGCGCCCAGCGGGTGACCCATGGCGATCGCGCCGCCGTTGACGTTGGTGACCGACTCGTCGATGCCCATGTCCTTCATGAACCGCATCGCGACCGCGGCGAACGCCTCGTTGATCTCGAACAGGTCGATGTCGTCGACGGTGAGACCGGCCTTGGCCAGCGCCTTGCGCGAGGCCGGGGCAGGGCCGGTGAGCATGATCGTCGGGTCGGCGCCGGAGACGGCGGCCGAGATGATCCGGGCACGCGGGGTGAGCCCGTTGGCCTTGCCGGCCTCCTCGGATCCGATCAGCATCAGCGCGGAGCCGTCGACGATGCCCGACGAGTTTCCGGCGTGGTGGACGTGGTCGATCTTCTCGACCCAGTGGTACTTGGCCAGCGCGACGTCGTCGAAGCCGGCCTCCTGACCCTGCTGGAGGAAGGACGGCTTGAGGCCGGCCAGGGTCTCGGCGGTGGTGCCGGGGCGGATCAGCTCGTCGTGGTCGAGCACGGTCAGACCGGTCTGGTC
The DNA here is from genome assembly GCF_044767415.1 of Nocardioides sp. NPDC101246. Classification (NCBI taxonomy): domain Bacteria; kingdom Bacillati; phylum Actinomycetota; class Actinomycetes; order Propionibacteriales; family Nocardioidaceae; genus Nocardioides; species Nocardioides sp. NPDC101246. Next base: position 22,554 of record NZ_JBIWNX010000029.1, on the reverse strand, counting down.
GACGACCGGGATGACGGCGTCCTTGAAGTAGCCGTTCTCCCAGGCGGCGGCCGCACGGGCGTGCGACTGCGCGGCGTAACGGTCGACGTCCGCGCGGCTGAAGCCCTCGAGCGTCGCGATCAGGTCGGCGCCGATGCCCTGGGGGACGAAGCCGGTCTTGAGCGCGGTGTCGGGGTCCTGTGCCCAGGCGCCGCCGTCGCTGCCCATCGGCGCCTTGCTCATCGACTCGACGCCACCGGCGAGGATGAGGTCCTCGAACCCGCCGCGTACGCGGGAGGCGGCCTGGTTCACGGCCTCGAGGCCGGAGGCGCAGAAACGGTTGAGCTGCACACCGGCGGTCGTCTCGGGGAGACCGGCCTTGATGGCGGCGGTCTTGGCGATGTCACCGCCCTGCTCGCCGACGGGGGTGACGACGCCGAGGACGACGTCGTCGATCTGCTCGGGGTCGAGGTTGGGGTTCCGCTTGCGGGCCTCGTCGATCAGGCCGACCACCAGGTCGATCGGCTTGACCTCGTGGAGCGCTCCGGTCTTCTTACCCTTCCCGCGCGGCGTGCGCAGGTGGTCATAGATGAATGCTTCAGCCATGCGCCGATTGTGACACTAAAACTGTCACAGTCAACAGGTTCACGACAGATTCCGGGAGATGGTCCGGTTCACCGCGTCCTGGAAGCTCACCACGATGGCCTCGGTGGTCAGCTGACGCAGCCGCGGGAGCACCTCTTCGAGGCGGGCTGCCTCCTCCGCGGTGTGGTGGGTCCGCTTGAACGGGTCGATGACCTGATCGCGCAGGATCGTGTTGAGCTCGGCGGCGAGGTCCGCCATGAGGCGCGAGGTCGCCGCGTACGCCGCTGCCAACGCATCGCGAGGCAGCCCCAGCGCGATCAGCTCACGCCCGATCCTCGCCTGGATGTCGTCGGTGGGCTCGGTGGCCCAGGACGTGATCATGGCGCGCTGCATCGCCAGATCCTCCCGGGTGGTCTCGGCGGGCAGCCGGGCGAGATAGCGCTCGATCGCCTGCAGGGTGAACCCGTGCTCCTGGAGCGCGGTGACCATGTCCAGGCGGGCACGGTGCTCGGGCCCGTAGTAGGCAACCCGGCCACGCCTGATCGCCGGCGGGATCAGGCCGAGGCTCGCGTAGTAGCGCGTCGTGCGCACCGACACCCCGGTGGCGGTCGACAGCTCATCGATCGTCATCAGCTCATCGGTCACCTCGGTCATAGCCAGGGACCGTAGACCAAAGTGTTGCTACTTCGCCAGTGTTACTGTCACAGTTGCTCCGTCGGTGTCTTGCGTCACAGTCGTGGGCCCGATGAGATCGAACGTCGACGAAGGAGTGTCATGCCGGAGAAGCCCACCATCTACGAGGCCGAGCACGAGGACTTCCGCGCCACCGCGAAGGCCTTCTTCGAGAAGGAGGTCGTGCCCTTCCACGACCAGTGGGAGAAGGACGGCATCGTCCCGCGCGAGCTGTGGAAGAAGGCCGGCGACACGGGGCTGCTCTGCTTCGACGTCGAGGAGGAGTACGGCGGCCCCGGCATCAAGGACTTCCGGTTCAACTCCGTCCTCCACGAGGAGATGGCGAAGATCGGCGCCAGCGGCCCCGGATTCTTCGTCCACACCGACATCATCGTCCCCTACATCTCGCACCTGGGCACCCCGGAGCAGAAGGCCCGGTGGCTGCCGGGCTGCGTCTCCGGCGACATCATCACCGCCGTCGCGATGACCGAGCCGGGCGCGGGCTCGGACCTCCAGGGCGTACGCACCACCGCGGTCGACAAGGGCGACCACTACCTCCTCAACGGCTCGAAGACGTTCATCTCCAACGGCATCAACGCCGACCTGGTCATCGTGGTCGCCAAGACCAACCCCGAGGCCGGCGCGCACGGCATCTCGCTGCTCGTGGTCGAGCGCGGCATGGAGGGCTTCGAGCGCGGACGCAACCTCGACAAGGTCGGCATGAAGGCGCAGGACACCGCCGAGCTCTCCTTCACCGACGTGGTCGTACCCAAGGAGAACCTGCTCGGCGAGGAGGGCTCCGGCTTCATCTCGCTGATGACCCTGCTGCCGCAGGAGCGCATCTCGGTCGCCTCGATCGCGGTCGCCGCGGTCGAGCAGGTCCTCGAGCTCTCCCTCGACTACGCCCGCACCCGCGAGGCCTTCGGCCGCCCGATCGGCCGCTTCCAGAACACCGCGTTCACCCTCGCGGAGATGGCCACCGAGGCCTACCTCGCCCGCCTCTTCCTCAACGACGCCGTCACCCAGCTCAACGCCGGCACCGCCGACACCGTGCTCGCGTCGATGGCCAAGTGGTGGACCACCGAGCTGCAGAAGAAGTTCGTCGACCAGGGCGTCCAGATCCACGGCGGCTACGGCTACATGATGGAATACCCGATCGCCAAGGCGTTCATCGACAGCCGGATCCAGACCATCTACGGCGGCACCACCGAGGTGCAGAAGCTGATCATCTCCCGCCACCTCGGTCTGTAACCCGCTGCCGCGTCGGTCGAGCCGCGAGGCCGCCTGCGGCCGAGCGTGTCGAGACCAACACGGTCCCCGGTCGCGCTCGATGGGACCGTGTTGGTCTCGACACGCCTCCGCCTAGCGGCTCCGGCGGCTCGACCAGCGGGACAGCCCGACCAGCGGGAAACCTCGACCAGCGGAACGGCTCGACCAGCGGCGGCTAGGAGAGCTCCTTCGAGCGTACATAGGCGGCGCGGGTGGCCTCGAGGAAGGCCGCCCGCAGGCCGCCCTGCTCGAACGCGCCCAGCGCGGCGGCGGTGGTGCCGCCGGGCGAGGTGACCTGCTCGCGGAGGATCGCGGGGTGGGTGCCGCTCTCGAGCAGAGCCGCGGATCCGGTGAGCGTCTGGATGACGAGCGTGGTGGCGTCGTCCCTGGTCAGGCCCAGGTGGACGCCCCCCTCGATCCAGGCCTCGGCGACCAGGAAGACGTACGCCGGGCCGGAGCCGCTGATCGCGGTGACGGCGTCGATCTGCGACTCGGGGAGGGTGACGACCTTGCCGACCGCGCGCATCAGGTCGGCAGCGGCCGTGATCGCGTCCGGGGTCGCCTTGGCGCCACCGGCCACCACCGACATGCCCTCGCCGACCAGGGCCGGCGTGTTCGGCATGACCCGGACGACCGAGACCCCGTCCGGGACCGCGGGCTCCATCGCGGAGGTGGGTACGCCTGCGGCCAGCGAGACCACCGTGCCCCCCTCGCGCAGCGCGGACGCGATCGACTGCAGCACCGGCACGACCCCGTAGGGCTTCACCGCCAGCACCACCACGTCGGCCTCGGCCGCGGCCTCGGTGGCGGGCAGCGTACGGATGCCGTGCTTCTCGCGGAGCGCGGCGGCCTGCTCCTCACGCGCCTCGACGACGATGACGGAGTCGGGGGTGTGGCCCGCCTCGAGGAGTCCGGCCAGCACGGCCCCGCCCATGTTGCCTGCTCCGATGATCGCGATCGTCATGCTCGTCAGTCTGTCAGAGCGGATGACCTGCGCGAATAAGGCCCCACAGGACCCAAGCAACTGCTAGGTTGCGATACCCACGCCCGTAAATTCGCCGCGGTCATCGGGAGGCCACATGCGCATTCGACGTACGTCTCTACTTGCTGTGGTCGCCCTCGCGGTGACGGTCGCGATGGTCGGTCCACCAGCCTCGGCTGACGGCGAGGAGGAGCGCCGGCTCCCATCTCCCGAGTCCGAGGTCAACGTGACCGGCGAGCCGTTCACCGGGACCGCTCCGGACGGCACGGTGCAGGGGCTGATCGACGCCCACAGCCACATGTTCATGCAGGACGGGATCGGCGGGGCGGCCGTCTGCGGGAAGGTCTTCTCCGAGGCCGGGATCGCGGACGCGCTCAAGGACTGCCCCTCCCACGGGATCGCCGGCGAGACCGCGCTGCTGGAGAACCTGACCCGTTCGGGCAGCCCGCTCGGGTTCCACGACACCGCCGGCTGGCCCTCGTTCAAGGACTGGCCGGCCTACGACTCGCTGACCCATCAGCAGATGTACTACCGCTGGGTCGAGCGCTCCTGGCGGGCCGGCCAGCGGATCATGGTCGTGAACCTGACCAGCAACAAGGCGCTGTGCGCGATCAACCCGGGCACCAACCAGTCCTGCGACGAGATGACCGCGGTGCGGAGGCAGGCCCGGGATGCGTACGACACCCAGGCCTTCATCGACGCGCAGTACGGCGGCGAGGGGCGCGGGTGGTACCGGATCGTCACCGACGCCGCGCAGGCGCGCGAGGTGATCGAGGACGGCAAGCTCGCCGTCGTGCTCGGCATGGAGACCTCCGAGCCGTTCGGCTGCTCCCAGAAGCTGCGGCTGCCCTCGTGCACACGCGCCAACATCGACGCCGGGCTCGACGAGCTGAAGTCGCTCGGGGTCTCGTCGATGTTCCTGTGCCACAAGTTCGACAACGCGCTGTGCGGGGTCCGCTACGACAAGGGCACCACCGGGCTGCTGATCAACGCCGGGCAGTTCCTCACCACCGGCACGTTCTGGACCCCGAAGGCCTGCAGCGCCGACCAGCCGCACGACAACAACCCGCGTCTGGTCGACCGGCCCGCCGAGCTCGACTGGCTGCCGCAGCCGCCGATCTACCCGTCGGGGACGGTGTGCAACCCACACGGCCTCTCCGCCCTCGGCGAATACGCCCTGCGCGGGCTGATCAAGCGCGGCATGATGGTCGAGGTCGACCACATGAGCGCCAAGGCCGCCGGCCGCGCCCTCGACATCCTCGAGGAGACCGACTACCCCGGCGTCCTGGCCAGCCACTCCTGGATGGACGAGCGCTACCTCGACCGGCTCTACGCCCTCGGCGGGTTCTCGACGATCTACGGCCACAGCACCGACGAGTTCCTGGCGGAGTACGCCCGCACCGCACCCGTCCGCGACCGCTACGACGCGGGCATCGGGTTCGGCTTCGACATGAACGGCTTCGGCGGCACGCCCGGGCCGGCGAAGACGCGGGTCAGCTACCCGTTCGACAGCGTCCTCGGTGACTCCGTCGTAGACCGTCAGGTCACCGGCCAGCGGATCTGGGACTACAACACCGACGGCGTCGCCCACTACGGGATGATCCCCGACTACATCGAGGACCTCCGCCTCACCGGCGGCCAGGACGTCATCGACGACATCGTCCGCGGCCCCGAGTCCTACCTGCGTACGTGGGCAGGGGCACGTTCAGCAGCACACTGACCAGCAGGCCTGCCGAGTCGGCGCATCTGACCCCTCGGATGCGCCGACTCGGCAGTAAATGTCAGAAGAGGCGATTCAGTCGTCTCGAGAACGCCTGAGCCAACCCCCGCCGAACAAGGCCCAGACGACGAGCAAGGGCTGGAAGAACAGCCGGATCAACCGCTTGCTGTCGGTGTCGAGACCGAACGCGTCGACGCCCTCGACGTACTGCGCGACGTTGCCGGGGAAGATGACCACGAAGAACGCGGCGAGCAGTCCTCCGATCAGCCGTTGCCTGCCCGGCAGCGCGACGAAGGCGACACCGAGCCCGATCTCGACGATGCCTGAACCGAGCACCGTCAGGTCCTCATCGATGGGGAACCAGCTCGGCACCTGCGCTTGGAACTCCTGCCGCTGGACGGTCAGGTGCGCCACCCCGGCTCCGATCATCGCAACACCCAGCAGGAGGCGCGCGGCGGTGCGCGCGATCGAGGTCATGACCCCACTGTAGGAGAGCGCGCAGAACCTCGACGCATGCCGACCCTGCTCATCCTGACCGACACCAACGCCGAGTCGGCTCGTCATGACGAGCCGACTCGGCGCCGATTTGTGTCAGAACGAGCCGACTCGACCTCAGAAGAGGTTCTCCACCAGCGGGGTCGGGGAGCCGAAGCGGTGGGCGGTGATCGAGACGGCCTGCTCGCGCAGGAAGGTGAGCAGCTCGACGCGGCCGGCCTCGACGACGGGCTGGGCGTAGAGGGCGATGTCAACGCGGCCCTGGCTCGCCTCCGCGAAGGTCTCGCGCGACCCACCCAGGAGGCGTACGCGGCCGGGCGCCTCCGGCCCGGTCAGCGTGGCGCCCCAGGCGGCCGCGTCCTGGACGACGTACGTCGCACCGGTCGCCCGCACCAGGGAAGCGGTCTCGTCGTCGAGCGCCTCGGCGACCGAGACCGTGACCGGTGCACCGGCGGCGACACCGCCAGCGAGGACGCGCAGCAGGTGAGCGACCGGGCCGCCCTCGTGGCGAAGGGTGACCGGCACCGGCGAGTAGCGCAGCACGTTGACCTCCGCGGTCAGTCGTGAGACGTCCCGAGCGGCACCGAACTCGCGCTCCCAGGCGACCGCGTCCGAGCCGGCGCCGCGCTGGAGCATCTCGATACCGTCGACCCCGAGCCGACCGGCCCAGTCGACGAGCGACCGTACGGCAGGAGCCGGCGTCGCGAGCTCGGTGGCAGGAGCCGGGGCCCAGTCGCTGAGGCCGACCAGGTAGTTGGGCCCACCGGCCTTCGTCCCGGCGCCGACCGCCGACTTCTTCCAGCCACCGAACGGCTGGCGACGCACGATCGCGCCGGTGATGCCGCGGTTGACGTAGGCGTTGCCGGCCTCGACGGAGTCGAGCCACTGCGAGATCTCGGCCCGGTCGAGGCTGTGGATGCCCGCGGTGAGGCCGTAGTCGACCTGGTTCTGGATCTCGATCGCCTCGTCGAGCGAGTCGGCCGAGATCAGACCGAGGACGGGACCGAAGTACTCGGTCAGGTGGAACTCGGAGCCACGCTTGACGCCGGTCTTCACACCCGGCGACCAGAGCCGCCCGGTGTCATCGAGCTGGCGCGGCTTGACCAGCCACGACTCGCCCGGGGCGAGCGACGTCAGCGCCTTGAGCAGCTTGCCGGAGGCGGGCTCGATGACCGGACCCACCTGCACCGTCGGGTCGGTCGGATATCCCACGCGAAGCGAGGTCACCGCGTCGATCAGCTGGTCGCGGAAGCGCCGGGAGGTCGCGACCGAGCCGACCAGGATCCCCAGCGACGCCGCCGAGCACTTCTGTCCGGCGTGACCGAAAGCGGAGTAGACGAGGTCCTTGACGGCCAGGTCGAGGTCGGCGTCCGGGGTGACCACCAGCGAGTTCTTGCCCGAGGTCTCGGCCAGCAGCGGCAGGTCCGGGCGGAACGAGCGGAAGAGCTCGGCCGTGTCGAACGCACCGGTCAGCACCAGGCGGCCGACCAGCGACGAGGCGACCAGCGCACGACCGACCTCGTTCTCCGGCACGTGCACCAGCCGCAGCACCTCCTTCGGCACCCCGGCGGCCCAGAGCGTCTCGACCAGCACCGAACCGCAGCGCTTCGCCTGCGGGGCCGGCTTGATCACGACGGCCGACCCGGCAGCGAGCGCGGCCGCGACACCACCGGTCGGGATGGCGAGCGGGAAGTTCCACGGCGGGGTGACGAGCGTCAGCCGCACCGGCACCGCACGCGCGCCGTCGACCGTGTCGAGCTCCTCGGCCAGACCCGCGTAGTAGTTGAGGAAGTCGATCGCCTCGGAGACCTCGGGGTCACCCTGGTCGAGGGTCTTGCCGCACTCGGAGGCGGCGACCTCGAGCCACTCGGCCCGGCGCCGCTCGACCTCGACCGCGGCGGCCCGGAGCACGGCGGCCCGCTCGGCACCGGTCTTGCGGCCCCAGTCGGCCTGGGCGCCGACGGCACCCTCGAGCACCGACTCCACGGCCTCCACCGAGCTCAGCGTGTGGTCGGCGACGAGCTGGTCACCCAGCGTCGAGGAGCCCACCCGGGCGATGATCGCCTTGCCCCACTCCCGGTTGCCCGGCAGGTGCGGGTCGGTGTCGGGGGTGTTCTCGAACACCCCGGCCACCGGCGCGACATCGACCGACTCGCGTCGGTCCTGGGGCCGGTTCGGCGGCGGAACGGACTCGTCGACAGCGGCGAGGGAGCGTACGAACCGCTCCTTCTCACGCTTGTAGAGGGCCTCGGAGGAGTTGAGGTCGAAGACGGCCGACATGAAGTTCTCGGTGCTGGCGCCCTCCTCGAGACGACGCACGAGATAGGCGATCGCGACGTCGAAGTCCTTCGGGTGCACGACCGGCACATAGAGCAGCAGGCCACCCACGGTCTCGCGGACCGCCTCGGCCTGGCCCTCGGCCATCCCCAGCAGCATCTCGAACTCGACCGAGTCACGAACCCCGCGCTGACCAGCCAGGATCCAGGCGTACGCCACGTCGAACAGGTTGTGGCCGGCGACGCCGACGCGCACGTTGCCCATCCGCTCGGGCGTCAGCGCCCAGGACAGCACCCGCTTGTAGTTGGTGTCGGAGTCCTGCTTGGTCGACCAGGTGGCGACCGGCCAGCCGTGCAGCGACGCCTCGACGTGCTCCATCGGCAGGTTGGCGCCCTTGACCAGGCGCACCTTGATCGCCGCGCCCCCTCGTGCGCGACGAGCAGCCGACCACTCCTGGAGCCGCATCATCGCCGCCATCGCGTCGGGCAGGTAGGCCTGCAGGACGATGCCCGCCTCCAGGTCGGCCAGCTCGGGCCGGTCGAGGAGCCGCGTGAAGACGTCGATGGTCATGTCGAGGTCGCGGTACTCCTCCATGTCCAGGTTGATGAACTTCTTCGTCCCGGCGGCCGAGGACTTCGCCGCGTAGGTGTAGAGCGGGAGGAGCCGCTCGACCACGTGGCTGACCGCCTCGTCGTACGCCCAGACCGCGTGCGGCGCGACCGGCGAGGAGACCTTCACCGAGACGTAGTCGACGTCGTCGCGCGCCAGGAGCTTGCGGATCCCGGCCAGACGGCGGTCGGCCTCCTTCTGCCCCAGGACGGCCTCGCCGAGGAGGTTGATGTTCAGGTTCACGCCGCGCTCGCGGATCCGCGAGATCTGCTGACCGAGCCGCGCGTCGGAGGCGTCGATCAGCAGGTGACCCACCATCTGCCGCAGCGCACGGCGCGCCACCGGGATGACGAACCACGGCGCGACCACCGACATCAGCGCGCCGAGCTTCACGCCCAGCTTCAGGTGCCAGGGCAGGAACGAAGGCACGCTGCCGGCCAGCTCGCGCAGGCTCGCCGCGGCCACGCGTACGTCCTCGGGCCGGATCACCCGGTCGACGAAGCCGACGGTGAAGTCGAGCCCGGCAGGGTCCTTGAGTACGTCGGCGAGGCGCTGGGCGGCCGCAGCGGTCGGCTTGGTCGAAGCCTTCTCCAGCCAGCCACGAACGAGGTGGTCGACCTCGGAGATGAGCGCGTCATTGGTGGTCATAGTGCCGAGTATGCGACCAGAGTCACGTAAGATAAAGCGATGTTTCCTGGGGATTATTCATAAGACAAACTGAAGGGTTCCGATGCTCGACGTCCGCCGCCTCCGCCTCCTCGCCGAGCTCGCCGCGCGCGGCACCCTTGCCGAGGTCGCCGAGGCCCTCCACCAGAGCCCGTCGTCGGTCTCCCAGCAGCTCGGCCTGCTCGAGAAGGAGGTCGGCGTCCCCCTCCTCACCAAGGCGGGACGACGGGTCCAGCTCACCGCCGCGGCGGAGGTGCTCGTCGAGCACACCACCGAGATCCTGGCCCGGCTCGAGGCAGCCGAGGCCGCGGTCACCGCTCTTGGTGACGCGACCGCCGGCACGGTCCGGGTCGCCGTCTTCCAGTCGGTGGCCCTCGCCTACATGCCGCAGGCGCTCGCCGACCTGACCCGGCGGCACCCGCGGCTCCGGGTGATGCTGTCCCAGCGCGCCCCCGAGCAGGCGCTCAACGACCTCGCCCTGCGCGAGCTCGACCTGGTCGTCGCCGAGCACTACCCCGACCACGGGGCCCCGCACTTCGACGGCCTGGACCGGCAGCCGCTCACCACCGACCGGCTCCGGCTCGCCCTCCCGCCCCGCGGTTCTGGAGCGATCTGGGACAACATCACCTCCCTCGCCGACGCCGGATGTGTCCCGTGGGCGATGGAGCCACCCGGCACCGCGTCCCGTCACTGGATCGAGGAGCAGTGCCGCCGGGCAGGCTTCGAGCCCGAGGTCCGCTACGAGACCGACGACGTCGAGGCCCACGTCGCACTCGTGGAGTCCGGCAGCGCCGTCGCGCTGCTCTCCGACCTGATGCGCGTGCGCCACCGCACCGCCGTGCGGCTCATCGAGCTGCCGGGGTCGCCACGGCGTACGGTCTTCACCGCGACCCGCACGGCCATCGCCGACTCCCCGGGCATCATCGCCTGCCGAGCCGCGCTGGCTCGCGTGGTGCCGGCGGACCTGACGCTGCCCGGCTGAGGGGGATCAGCCGAGGAGCTCCTCGAGCGGCTGGTCGTGGTCGATCGAGAGCCCGTACGCCGTCGTGCGGGTGTCGATCATGGCCAGGATCGCCTCGGTGACGACCGAGGTCAGATGCTCGGCGTCGGGGATGCCCTCGCCGAGGTGGACCCAGCGGCGTACGGCACCGAAGACCATCCCGATCAGGCCGTAGATCAGCGGATCGACGGCCTTCTTGTCGACCTCGGAGACCTCCACGCCGGTCAGCTCGAACGCGGCCAGGATCAGCTCCTTGATCCGCTCGGCGATCCGGTCGAGGCCCTGCTGAAGGGGCCCCGTTCCGTTCGGCGCGGTGTCGACGTCGGCCACCTGATGCAGGAGCGGGTGCTCGAGCGCCCAGTTGACGTACGCCCCGACGGTGCGGGAGATGATCTGCCGGATCGATCCGGTCAGCTCCATCGCCGGGAAGAGCTTGGCCCACAGACCGTCGAGGATGTCGGCCTGGATGGCGAGGTCGAGCTCCCGCCGGTCGGCGAAGTGCCGGTAGACCACCGAGCGGGAGAGCCCCGCGGCCTGGCCGATCGCCTGCAGGCTGACGTTGACGCCTTCGGTCTCGATCAGACCGATAGCGGCATCGACGATGCGCTTTCGTCGGTCATCGTTGTGACGCTTCCAGCGAACTGCCCTGCCATCCATGGTGGGACCATCGTAGTCCCACGTACTTCACGCCGGGTCCGGAACGCCTGTCACAGTAATCACAGACCCGGCGCCGCAGCGGCTGCCGAGGTGGGGCTCAGGCGAACCGGATCACGCCGTCGGCGACCGGCGACCCGAGGGCCTTCATGTCCACGAGATAGTTCTGCTTCGCGGCCCACGGCGCCCGGTCGCCGGCCTTCGGCATGAGGTCCAGCGAGCGCTGGATGTAGCCGGAGGCCAGGTCCATGAACGGCCGCTCCTCGACGCTCGGGTCGCGGGTGACCGCGGCGACGTCGTAGCCGTTCTCGCCCATGAAGTCGAGCAGCCGGATCACGTAGTCGGTGACCAGGTCGGCCTTGAGCGTCCAAGAGGCGTTGGTGTAGCCGATCGTGTAGGCGAAGTTGGGCATCCCGGTGATCATCAGCCCCTTGTAGGCCATCTGCTCGGGAAGGCTGACCGGCTCGCCGTCGACGGCGTAGTCGAGCCCGCCGAAGAGCCGGAGGTTGAGCCCGGTGGCGGAGATGACGATGTCGGCCTCGAGGGTCTCGCCCGACTCGAGCTCGATGCCCTTCGGCACGAAGGTCTTGATCCGGTCGGTCACCACCGCGGCGTACCCCTCGCGGATCGACTTCATCATGTCGCCGTCGGGGACGAAGCAGATCCGCTGGTCCCACGGGTTGTAGGGCGGGTTGAAGTGCTTGTCGACGTACGCGATCGCCTCGTCCTTGGTCATGCCGGGACGGCCGCCGCGGGCGGTGAGGCCGTTGATCCACTGGTCGCGGATCACCTTCTTGACGACCCCGGGCGCCCGGCGGGCGATCTGGTAGGTGCCGACGGTGAGGGCGATGTTCTCCCAGCGAACGGTCTCGTGGCCGATCTTCTCGCGCACGCGCTTGAAGGGGAGCTTGCCGAGCAGCTTGAACGGCGCCGTCTTCAGCAGCGAGGCGATCGCGTCCTGGCCCGGGCGGGAGAGGATGTAGGTCGGGGTGCGCTGCAGCATCGTCACCTTCTCGGCCCGGTCGCTGCCCTCGCCCGCGAGGTTGGGCAGGAGGGTGACGGCGGTCGCGCCGGAGCCGATGATGACGACCTTCTTGCCCGCGTAGTCGAGGTCCTCGGGCCAGTGCTGCGGGTGGACGAACGTGCCCTCGTACTCGTCGAGACCGGCGAACTCCGGCTGGTAGCCGTTGGCGTAGTCGTAGTAGCCCGAGCAGTTCCACAGGAAGTCGGTGGTGATCGTCTGCGGGCCATCAGGCGTGTCGACAGAGACCGTCCACTGCTTGTCCTCGCTGCTCCACGCGGCACCGGTGACCTTGTGGCCGTAGTGGATCAGCTTGTCGACGCCGTAGTCCTTCGCCGTGTGGCGCAGGTAGTCACGGATCTGGTGACCGTCGGCGAGGGCCTGCGCGCTCTCCCACGGCCGCCACCTGAAGGCGAAGGTGAACATGTCGGAGTCGGATCGGATGCCCGGGTAGCGGAAGAGGTCCCAGGTGCCGCCGCTGCCCTCACGCTGCTCGAGGATCGCGAGCGTCTTGCCGGGCAGTCGCTCGCGGAGCTGTGCGGCCGCTCCGATGCCGGAGACGCCGGCCCCGATGATCAGTACGTCGACATGCATGCGGGCTACGTTACCCGGGAGTACGTGTTTGCGACACCCTGTCTCGCAAACTTTTGCAAGCAGCCCGGAATTCGCGGGCGAGGAAGCACCCGGGCAAAACAACTCGCACCCCCCTTCCACAGCCGCGCACAGGATCACTACTCTGCGGTCTGCAGCTGTGGGGGCAGTGAGCATCCACAGCGACGTCGAGGTCACCCACACCCGTCGCTTTCGATGGCTGAGGCTGCGCGCGGACCGCAAAGCGCGGTCACACGGTCTTCGAAAGGTTTTCGAGTGTTGAGTTTCGTACGTCCCGGCGCGATCGTCGCCGGCGTCGCCCTTGCCGGGCTCGCCGCAACCCCCGCGTTCGCCACCGGCGACCACGGTGACCCGGCCGGCAACAACGGCACCGTCAAGGTGATCCAGCACGGCGACATCGACGAGGTGCCGCAGAACCAGCCACACGTCGGCTGCACCCTCGACATCGAGTGGTACGGCTTCGACGAGGGCGAGGACATCGTCTCCGAGATCAGCTTCGAGCTGCACGCGCCGACCGACGGCGGCGAGCTCACCGTCGACGGCCCGGACAAGGTCTTCGTTGGCGGTGACGCCGCCAGCGGTGCCGGCACCGACGACGGCCTCGACGGTCGCGAGACCTACACGCTGTCCGCGACCGGTCTCGCCCACCCCAAGCAGGGCTTCCACGCGAAGGTCACCATCCACACCCCGGGCAGCATCGGCAACGACACCAAGACCAAGGTCTTCTGGTTCCAGGACTGCGCGGTCGAGGAGGAGCCGTCCACCTCGCCCTCCCCCTCGGAGGAGCCCACGGAGCCCGCCGCCGCCGAGGAGCCGACGGACGAGCCCACCGAGGCCACCCCGGTCTCCGACGAGACCGAGCCCGCTGCGGAGGAGTCCTCCGAGGCGCCGGTGACCGAGTCCGACGTCCCGACCAACATCGACGCCGGTCTCGCCGGTGACAGCGACTCCCCCGTGCCCGCGATGTGGCCGCTGCTCGCCATGCTCGCCGGCGCTGCCGCTGCCGGCACCGCGCTCGTCGTGGTCCTGCGCCGCCGCGCTGCCGCTCTGGTCCACAAGGACTGAGCAAACCCACGTCACATAGAACGGCGCGGCGTATGACCTTCGGGTCGTACGCCGCGCCGTTTCTGCGACAACGGCCGGGATCTCAGTCAGCGCGGAAAAACAGCATTCGGCCAGTTGTGGCCGTCGAATCCAGTCCATTCGTCGAGGAGCGCAAGCATGTCGCTCTCGACGTCCACCAGGTTCCAGCCTCGATAGCCCCGTCGCCGGTTCCTCATCTGCTGCCCGCCAATGCCATGAGTCCGAGGGCACCGAGCGCGAAACTCCAGACGAGTTGAAGCGCAAGAATCGGGCTGGCGAAGGTGTGCCCACTCGCCACACTGGCGATCAGCGCGAGGAGGCCGACCCCGCCTCCAGCAACAGCGGCCGTTAGCGACACGCCTGCCAACGGAACTGGCCTGCGCATCCGGAAGGACACGGCGTACAGGAACGCCGTCAAAGTCAACCAGCCGACAAACGTGGCCGCGACCACCACAATGAAGGCGGTTAACAGCAGTCCCGAGACCTCACCTGCACTGAAAAGCGTCGTGATGGCCGTGGATGTCGCGAACGAGACCATGAACAGCGCAACGAACGCCAGGACCACTCGCGACTTGCGCGTCGTCTTGCTCGAACCTGCAAACACCGCGATTTCTCCGGGCCGCCCGATCGGCATGAGACCTCGGTAAGGCCTCATCGGCAGGATCTGATGACCCACCGTCAGGCAAACTAACAGGCACGGGCTAGCGGCTCCAGGGGCTTCTTCCGTGCATCCGGATGTGCCCAGGTTCTCGCCGCCTGGGCGTCGGCGAGAGCCACCTCGATCTACCAACGGGTCTCACCCAGACGTCATCACCGGGCAGCCAAGCCTGACCAGGTTGTGAAGCTGAGCGTGGCCTATAGGTCACGCTCAGCTTCACAACCTCTTTGTTGCTCAGTCCTGGAACGCGGCGCCCTTCTCGATCAGCGCGTCCGCGTCGTCGACACCCCAGGCGGCGAGGGCCTCGCGGGTGTGCTGGCCGGCGCTGGCGGCCGGTCCGGCACCCAAGGTGGAGGTGGTCCGGCTGAACCGCGGAGCGGGGGCGGGCTGGGTGACACCGTGGTGGGTGACGTACGTCTGTCGAGCCTGCAGGTGCGGATGCGTGGCGGCCTCGGAGGGGGTGAGGACGGGGGCGACGCAGGCGTCGGTGCCCTCGAAGAGCTCGGCCCACTCGGCCATCGTCTTCGACGCGAAGGTCTTCTCGAAGAGGGAGCGCATCTCGTCGTAGCGCTCCATCTCGTACTGCCCCGGGCAGACCCCGTCGAGCCCGAGCCGGGTGACCATCTCGGCGAAGAACTTGCTCTCCAGAGCACCGACCGCGACCTGCCGGCCGTCGGAGGTGTCGTAGAGCGCGTAGAACGGCATCGCGCCGTCGAGCAGGTTGCTCTGGCGCTGCTCGTGCCAGGTGCCGGAGGCGAGCATGCCGGAGATCATCGTGGCGAGGTGGGCGGTGCCATCCACGATCGCGGCGTCGACGACCTGCCCCTGGCCCGTCGTCTTGGCCTCGACCAGCGCGGCGAGGATGCCCATCACCAGGTAGGTCGATCCGCCGCCGAAGTCACCGAGCAGGTTGAGCGGGAAGTGCGGACGGGCGCGGTCCTGGCCGAGCCCGTTGAGCACGCCGGTCGTGGCGATGTAGGTGAGGTCGTGACCGGCGGACTGGGCCAGCGGGCCCTCCTGACCCCAGCCGGTCATCCGGCCGTACACCAGGCGTGGGTTGCGCTCCAGACAGGCGTCGGGACCCAGGCCGAGACGGTCGGTGACGCCGGGCCGCAGCCCCTCGATGAGCACGTCGGCGGTCTCCACCAGACGCAGGACGGTCTCGACGGCGTCCGGGTTCTTGAGGTCCAGCGCGATGCTCGGGCGACCGCGGGTGAGCAGGTCACCGGCACCCCCGCCGAGCACGTTGCCGCCCGGCCGGTCGACCCGGATCACGTCCGCACCCATGTCCGCGAGGAGCGTGCATGCGTGCGGCCCCGGCCCGATCCCCGCCAGCTCGACGACCTTGACCCCGCGGAGGGGTCCGGTGCCCTGGCCCAATGTCACTGTGGATGGTTCCGTCGACTCAGTCATGACCGTCATGCTCCCAGAATTCCAACCGCCCACGCGGCGTGCCCGGATCTCAGAGTCAAGTCCGATACGCTCCGAGGCACACTCGCCGGTGCACAGGAGCAGAGAAGTTGTCTCGGGAAATCCCCACGTCCCCCCAGTCGGTCCAGTCGAGCCCGCTGACCGCGAACGATCCGCGCGAGATGGGTCCGTACGCCCTCATCGGCCGCATCGGCCACGGCGGCATGGGCGTGGTCTATCTGGGTGAGGACGCCGCGGGCATGAAGGCGGCGGTCAAGGCGATCCTTCCCGAGCTCACCTCCGACCCGGGGTTCCGCGCCCGGTTCGAGCGGGAGATCGAGGCCGCCAAGAGGGTCGAGAGCCGCTTCACCGCGAGGGTCCTCGACGCCGACCCCAGCGCCGAGCAGCCCTGGATGGCGAGCGAGTACGTCGCCGACCCGCCCCTCAACAAGGTGATCGGTTCCGGCCAGCGCCTGTCCGAGATCGACGTACGTCAACTGGTCGCCGGCGTCGCCGAGGCCCTCGCCGCGGTGCACTCTGCCGGGCTGGTCCACCGCGACATCAAGCCGGGCAACATCCTCTACGGCGACACCGACCCGTGCGTGATCGACATGGGCATCGCCCGCTCCGTCGACGGCACCTCGCTGACCCAGACCGGCAAGGCGGTCGGCACCTACGGCTACCAGGCGCCCGAGCAGGTCCAGACCGGCACCTTCTCCAGCGCCGTCGACATCTGGGCGCTGGGCCTGGTCGCCTTCGTCGCCGCCACCGGCCGCTGGCCGTTCAGCGGCGAGATCGGCTCGATGGGACATCTCCTCACGGGCGAGTCGCCCAACCTGAGCCTGTGCCCGGTCTACCTGCGCCCGCTGGTCGCCGCGTGCCTGGCCGAGGACCCGACCGGACGCCCCTCCGCCGCGGACATCCTGGCCACCAACGGCGACTGGACCCTGCTGCCGGCCCCGGTCACCTCGGAGGAGGCGACCAGCGTCGGCACGCTGTCGGCGGCCGCCGTCACGGGCGGGATCGCTCGCCCTCCGCACCCCGCCACGGCCTCCTCCAACACTGCCGACCTGCCGACGATGGCACCCACGTTCGCTGAGCCCGCCCCGCCGTCCGGCCGACGCTGGAAGGTCGCGGTCCTGGCGGCGGCGGCCGTGGTCCTGGTCTCGGCCGGCGTGGCCGTCGCCGCCAACCCCGGCCTCCTGCCCGGCCAGGAAGACACCCCCAAGGTCGGCGAGGTGACTCCGTCCGCCGAGCCGACCACCGGCGAGAGCAGCACGGCGCCGACCACGCCGGTCGGCGGCTCGGTCGACACCGGGACGGATCCCGGGCTGAGCGAGGAACCAGGCGACGAGGGCGCGGAGGGCGACGGCGAGATCGCCCCCAGCAGCGGTACGTCCACCGGCGACGCGACTCCTACGGAGTCGCCGGATGCGAGCGCGACGGCTCCCAGCGCCCCGGCCACCGACCCGGCCACCGAGACGCCGACCGCCGAGCCGACCGAGACCGCGACGGTCGAGCCGACCGCGGAGCCGACGCCGACGCCGACTTCGGCACCGCAGGAGTAGCGCTCAGAACCGGTTGGAGTTCGTGCAGAGGCCTCTCGCGAAGGCGCGAGGAGACCCCCGTCACACCGGTTCCGGGGTTGGATCGATCAAGGTGGCCGGGGCTCCGGCGATGCCGATAATCGAGCCTGGCGGGGTGCGCCCACCTGCCGTACGCCAAGCCTTCCCGAGCAACCGAAAGTTGAGCTGTGAGCGACACCGACGAGACCTTCAACGACTGGCAGCACCGCGAGGAGCTCGCGGAGACGATGATCCCGATCATCGGCAAGCTCTACCGCGAGAAGGATGTCACCATCCTGGTTCACAGCCGGTCGCTGGTGAGCAAGTCCGACATCTCGATCCTCAAGGCGCACCGCTTCGCGCGCCAGATCGAGGGCGAGGAGCTCTCGGTCACCGAGACGTTCCCGCTGCTCCAGGCAGTCGCCAAGCTCGACATCGGCCCCTCGAAGATCGACCTGGGCCTACTCGCGGTTCAGTACGCCGAGGACCAGCGCGGTCTCTCCGTCGACGACTTCGTCGCCGAGAAGCTGTCCGGCGCAACGGGCGACAACAAGCTCGAGCGCAATGGCGGCCAGGACGTCGTGCTCTACGGCTTCGGCCGGATCGGCCGGCTCGTGGCCCGGCTCCTCGTCGAGAAGGCCGGCTCGCGCCACGGTCTGCGACTGAAGGCAGTCGTCGTCCGCAAGGGCGGCGAGGACGACCTCATCAAGCGCGCCTCGCTGCTGCGCCGCGACTCGATCCACGGCCAGTTCGCCGGCACCATCACGGTGGACGAGAAGAACGGCGTGATCATCGCCAACGGCAACCCGATCCAGTTCATCTACTCCAACGACCCGACGACGGTCGACTACACGGCGTACGGCATCAAGGACGCCATCCTCATCGACAACACCGGCAAGTGGCGTGACCGCGAGGGCCTCTCGCAGCACCTGCGTCCGGGCGTCAAGAAGGTCCTGCTGACCGCGCCGGGCAAGGGCGACGTCCCCAACATCGTCCACGGCGTCAACCACCAGACCCTCACCGGCGACGAGTCCGTGATCTCCTGCGCCTCCTGCACGACCAACGCGATCGTGCCGCCGCTGAAGCTGATGGAGGACCGCTTCGGCATCGTCCGCGGCCACGTCGAGACGGTGCACTCGTTCACCAACGACCAGAACCTGTTGGACAACTACCACAAGGCCGACCGTCGCGGCCGCTCCGCACCGCTCAACCTGGTGCTCACCGAGACCGGTGCCGCCTCCGCCGTCGCCAAGGCGCTCCCGGACCTGAAGGCGAAGATCACCGGCAACTCGATCCGCATCCCCACCCCGGATGTCTCGATCGCGATCCTGTCGCTCTCGCTCAAGAGCGAGACCTCGAAGGAAGAGGTCGTCGACTACCTGCGCGAGGCCTCGCTCACCGGCGAGCTGCGTCGCCAGGTGGACTTCACCACCGCCCGCGACGCCGTCTCCTCCGACTTCATCGGCTCCCGCGCCGCGTCGATCGTCGACGGCAACGCGACCATCGTCGACGGCGACTCCGCCATCCTCTACGTCTGGTACGACAACGAGTTCGGCTACTCCTGCCAGGTCGTCCGCACCGTGCAGTCGATCTCCGGTGTCGAGTACCCGACCTTCCCGGCACCCTCTGCCTGATTCTTCTCGGTGGTCTCGACAGGATCGACCACCGTGGCTGCCCCTCCTCGCCCGGTCTCCGGGCGAGGAGGGGCGGTCTCGTTCCAGGCACGGAGAATGGCGTCGGCGCTGGTCAGGCCGACCTGCGCGACGTCGCGGAGCGCGGGCGCGGACCGCAGCCACATCTCGTACTCGACCCGCTCCTTCTGCTTCTCGGCATCGACACTGAGCCAGTCGACCTCGCGCAACGGCCCGTTGACCGGCGCACCCCAGACCGTCACCGTCGGTCCGTGCTCGAGCGGCAGCCAGGTCTCCTCGATCGGCGCGAACCAGTCGCCGGCTGGTTCGACGTGAAACGTACGAGGCGGAGTGCTGCGGTTCGCAGCCGGCGGCGCACCTCTGTCGTAGGTGTGGCCGGTGACCTCCGCACCGAACACCACCCAGCTGGCGATCGTCGCGACCAGCGGGAAGCGACGGCCGTCCAGGCAGCCCCAGCGGTCCAGCATCAGGCCGAGGAGGGGCGGCACGTACCAGTTCCGTCTGACGACCTCGGCCTGCTCCACCCAGGTCTGGTAGATGTTCAGCTTGCGCTGGCGGCCGAGCCTGACGATCACCGGCCGGACCGCATCCAACGTCTGGTCCGGGCAACGCGGGCGGGCCAGCAGATCGGCCAACCTCCGTTCGTCATAGACGATCGCACTCCCCACCTTCTGCCCCGGGCCGGCGAGGCCTGCGGTCAGAACTCGGTTCGCCTCGACCTTCCCGATCATGTGCAGCTCGCAGATGCGGCGTATCGCCTCGCGCGTCGTGATCCCCATGGGTCACGGACGGTAGGCAGAGTCTCACGGCTCCTCGACCACAAACTCGCAGCCTGTGGATAACCCTGTGGAAAGTGCGTGAATGCCGCCCACCAGAAGTCGGCTCGCCTTCCTTTTACTAGACGATGACGCTTTGTGAAGGATTCACAAAGCGTCATCGTCTAGTAAAAGCCCGAGATCATCGCCTGACCCGCAGGCCGCGACTCGAGCGCGGCCCCCGGCGGCGACCAGGGACCGGACACTGGCCACTTCTTATTACTCATGAGTAGCATACGTCCATGGCGTACGAATCCCTGCTCTCACCGATCACCATCGGGTCGCTCACGCTGCGCAACCGGGTGGTGATGGGGTCGATGCACACCGGCCTCGAGGACCACGCGTGGGACATCCCGAAGCTGGCCGCCTACTTCGCCGAGCGGGCGCGCGGAGGCACCGGGCTGATCATCACCGGCGGCTACGCGCCCAACAAGCGCGGCTGGCTCAAGCCGTTCGCGAGCGAGATGAGCTCCCGGCTGCACGCCGCCCAGCACCGCCGGGTCACCGGCGCGGTGCACGAGGAGGGCGGCGCGATCGCGATGCAGGTGCTGCACTCGGGTCGCTACGCCTACACGCCGTTCTCGGTCAGCGCCTCGGCGGTCCAGGCACCGATCAACCCGTTCAAGCCCGCGGCCCTCTCCGACAAGGCCGTCGACGCGACCGTGAACGACTTCGCCAAGAGCGTCTCGCTGGCGAAGAAGGCCGGCTACGACGCGGTCGAGATCATGGGCTCGGAGGGCTACCTGATCAACCAGTTCCTCGCCGAGCGGACCAACCAGCGTGAGGACCGCTGGGGCGGCACCGCGACCAACCGTATGCGGTTCCCGGTGGAGATCGTGCGTCGCTCGCGCGAGCTGGTCGGCGACGACTTCCCGATCATCTTCCGGCTCTCGATCCTCGACCTGGTCGAGGACGGCCAGACCTGGGAGGAGACGATCGAGCTCGCGTACGCGCTCCAGGACGCCGGCGTCTCGGTCTTCAACACCGGCATCGGCTGGCACGAGGCGCGGGTGCCCACCATCATCACCCAGGTCCCGCGTGGTGCGTGGCTGGACATGACCGCCCGCCTCAAGGCCGAGGTGTCGGTCCCGGTCTGCGCCTCCAACCGGATCAACACTCCCGAGCTCGCCGACGAGGCGATCGCGACCGGCAAGTCCGACCTGGTCTCGATGGCCCGGCCGCTGCTGGCCGACCCGGAGTTCGCCAAGAAGACCGCCGAGGGCCGCACCGACGAGATCAACACCTGCATCGCCTGCAACCAGGCCTGCCTGGACCACGCCTTCGCCAACAAGGCCGCCTCCTGCCTGGTCAACCCGCGCGCCGCGCGCGAGACCACCCTGGTGCTCAGGCCGACCAAGCTCAAGCAGAAGGTGGCAGTCGTCGGCGCCGGACCGGCCGGCCTCGCCGCCGCCACCTCGGCCGCCGAGCGCGGCTTCGCGGTGACCCTGTTCGAGAAGTCTTCGCAGCTCGGAGGCCAGTTCCGCCTCGCGATGGCGGTGCCCGGCAAGGAGGACTTCAAGGACACGCTGCGCTACTTCACCCGCCGTCTCGAGGTGCTGGGCGTCGAGGTACGTCTCGACACCGAGGCCACCACCGCCGACCTGGAGCCCTTCGACCACGTCATCGTCTCCACCGGTGTCACGCCGCGGCTCCCGCAGATCGCCGGCTCCGAGGACGAGCGGGTCGTGACGTACGCCGATGTGCTCGCCGGTCGGGTCGTCCCCGGCCGTCGCGTCGCGGTGATCGGCGCCGGCGGCATCGGCGTCGACGTGTCCGCCTGGCTGACCCACCAGCCCGAGACCCTCGAGGAGTGGAAGGCCCGATGGGGCGTCGGTGACCCGGCGACCTTCCGCGGCGGTCTGACCAGGCCGGTCCTGGAGGCACCGGCTCGCCAGGTGACCCTGCTGCAGCGGAAGGCCACGCCGATCGGCATCGGCCTCGGCAAGACCTCCGGCTGGGCCCACCGCGCCCACCTGAAGCAGGACGGCGTCAAGCAGGTCCGGGGCGCGACGTACGACAAGATCGAGGCCGGCGACGACTCCCTCACCCTCCACTACGCCGTCGACGGCGAGCCCCGCACGCTCGACGTCGACCACGTGATCCTCTGCGCGGGCCAGGAGTCGGTCCGAGACCTGTGGACCGAGCGCGAGCACTGGCACCTGATCGGTGGCGCCGACGTCGCCGCCGAGCTCGACGCCAAGCGCGCGATCAGGCAGGGCACCGAGGTCGCCGCCGGGCTGTAACCTGCCAGGCATGAGCGATCCCGACTGCCTGTTCTGCAACATCGTCGCGGGCAACATCCCCTCGACGAAGGTCTACGAGGACGAGGAGACGTACGCCTTCACCGACATCGCCCCGGCGGCCGAAGGGCACACGGTGGTGGTGCCGAAGACGCACACCAAGGACGTCCTCGAGGCCGACCCGGCGGTCTACGCCGCCACCGCGAAGACCGCCCAGGCGGTCGCGAAGCGGGCGGTCGAGGTGCTGCAGGCGGACGGGGTCAACGTACTCAACAACTGCGGGCCGGCCGCGTGGCAGACGGTGTTCCACCTGCACTTCCACGTGATCCCGCGCTACACCGACAAGACCAAGGACTCGCTCACGCTCCCCTGGGTGCCGAAGCCGGGTGACCTGGACGCGATCCGGGCGATCGGCGAGAAGCTCGCCTTCTAGCGGAACTGCCCAGGAACAACTGCCCAGGAACAACGACGGAGTGGCGGGGGGGCCCGGGGGGCGCCCCCCCCCCCCCCCCCGGCCCGGGCCCCCCCGGGGGGGGGGGGCCCGCGCCCCCCCCCGCCCCCCCCCCCCCCCCCCCCCCCCCCCCCCCCCC
>NZ_JBIWNX010000028.1:0-42860 GCF_044767415.1 Nocardioides sp. NPDC101246 | reverse complement strand
TTAGCGGAGCCATTCTCACTTTCGCAATTCGGCGCTAACCGCGCTTTCCCGCTGAAAGTTTGAAGCCTTATCCGCCTCAGTCCTGGAGGACTTTATCGGATCTCGTTTTGTTCTCCAACTCGGCGAATTCTCGCTCTTATCGGACAAACCACGATATCCACGCCACACAGCACAAGACGATCAAACTACGGTTCGTCACGGTCTTGATGTCTGATCCGAAGACCCGACTGAGACTCTGAACCGAGCTGAAGCTCGAGAATGTTGGCGGCCGACTCAGGGGCCGGAAACCCGCTCGAAGACTCGAACTTGCTTCCCGCCGCACCCCGGCGACCAGATGAACATTACGCCTCAGTGACGCGCTTGCCAAATCGAAGAACGCCCCAGGGAAGGCGGTCACCTTCCGCGGGGCGTTCTCGCAGGTCAGAGCCTACTTGAGGCGCACGCCGGCGAACTTCTTCTTGCCCCGACGCAGGACTACCCAGCCGTCCCCGAGCAACTCTTTTTCGCCGAGCGCGCCCTCGGCGTCCTCGACACGGACGTTGTTGACGTACGCCCCGCCCTCGGAGATCGTGCGGCGGGCCTCCCCCTTGGAGGAGACGAGGCCGGCGGCGATGAAGAGGTCGACGTAGGTCGGCAGCTCCTCACCACGCTCCAGCTCGACGGCACCGGCCTCCGTGATCGCGGCGGCCAGCGTCGTACTGCTCAGGGTGGCCAGGTCGCCGCCGCCGAAGAGCGCGGCCGCGGCCTGCTTGGCCTGCTCGGTCTCCCCCGCCCCATGCACGAGGGTCGTCATGTGATCGGCGAGTGCCTTCTGCGCCACCCGCAGGAACGGCTTCTCCTCGTGCTGCGCCTCCAGGGACTCGATCTCCTCGTGGGACAGGAAGGTGAAGACACGGAGCATCTCCCCCACCTTGGCGTCCTCGACGTTGAGCCAGAACTGATGGAAGGCGTAGGGCGACATCATCGTCGGGTCGAGCCAGAGGGCGCCGCCCTCGGTCTTGCCGTACTTGGTGCCGTCGGCCTTGGTGATCAGCGGAGTGGTGAACGCGTGGACGGTCTCGCCGGTGACCCGGCGGACCAGCTCGACGCCGCCGGTGATGTTCCCCCACTGGTCCGAGCCACCGAACTGAAGGCTCACCCCGTGCGTACGGAAGAGGTTCAGGTAGTCCATGGACTGCAGGAGGATGTAGGAGAACTCGGTGTAGGAGATGCCGTCCTCGAGACGCTTCTTCACCGTGTCGCGGGCAAGCATCCGGTTGACCGGGAAGTGCTTACCGATGTCACGGAGGAAGTCGATCACCGACAACGACGCCGTCCAGTCGGCGTTGTTGACCATCGTCGCCGCGGTCTCGCCCTCGAAGGAGACGAACCGCTCGATCTGGCTCCGCACCTTCCCGACCCATTCCTGGACGGTCTCGGGTGAGTTGAGGGTGCGCTCACCCGAGTCGCGCGGGTCGCCGATCATGCCGGTGGCACCGCCGACCAGTACGTAGGGCGTGTGGCCGGCCCGCTGCAGGCGCATCGCCATGGTGATCTGGAGGAGGTTGCCCATGTGCAGGCTCGGCGCGGTGGGGTCGAACCCGATATAGAACTTCACACTCCCGCCGGCGAGCGCTTCTCGGAGCGCGTCGCGGTCCGTCGAGTCGGCGATGAGGCCTCGCCACTCGAGGTCGTCGAGGAGTGTGGGATCGATGGACACGTGGTGCCTTTCTCAGGTCGTTCTCAGATGGTGTTTCCGGGGCCCGGAACGGGCTGTCCCGGAAGCAAGGGTAGTAGGCGATACCCCCTAGAGTTGACCACTGGCGAACACGTTCGAGATTTGAGGGGACCTGGGTGATCGCAGGGAGGTACCGGCTCGAGAGGGAGCTCGGCCGGGGAGCGATGGGAGCCGTCTGGCTCGCCACCGACGAAATTTTGGGGCGTTCGGTCGCACTCAAACAGCTGATCGCACTCGACGGCGTATCGGATGCCGCCGTCGAACGGGAGGCACAGCTCGCCGCACGACTGGTCCACCCGAACGTCGTCGCCGTCTTCGACCTGGTGCGCGACGACGACAAGCCGTGGCTGGTGATGGAGTACGTCGAGGGGAAGACCCTCGCTCACATGGTGCGCGACGACGGCCCGCTGCCGATCGAGGACGCCGCGAGGCTGATCGGCCAGATCGCCTCCGCCCTGCGCTCGGCCCATGCCGCCGGCATCGTCCACCGGGACGTGAAGCCCGCCAACATCGTGGTCGGCCGCGCCGACCGCGCCAAGCTGACCGACTTCGGGATCGCGCGCGGCGTCGACTCCCAGACCACGCAGACCGGTCAGGTCACCGGCTCCCCGGCGTACCTGGCTCCGGAGATCGCCACCGGTGGGCGGGCCTCCCCCGCGAGCGACATGTGGTCGCTGGGGGCCACGCTCTTCCAGGCGCTGACGGGCGAGCCTCCCTACGGGATCGGCGACAACGCTCTGGCGACGCTGTACCGCGTGGTGCACGAGGACCCGCCGCGTACGCCTCTGGCGGGCCGGCTCGCGCCGCTGCTGGAGCACACGATGGCCTACGACCCCGCCGAGCGATGGTCGGCCGAGGACGTCGTCGACTTCCTGGCCGGGCGGTTGGCGGCCGAGAAGCTGGAGCCGGTTGCGCTGCGTACGCAGACCCTTGCCGCGGTCGCGGCTCCGACGCCGGCCCCGGCCGCGCCTTCAGGAGCGGCACAGTCGACCAGCACCCCGGCGCGGCGCCGCTGGTGGCCGATCGCGCTCGTCGTCGCAGCGGCGTTGGTGCTGGTGGTCGGCGGAGCGCTGTGGGCCAACCGCGGCGAGGAGCCGAGTGCGAAGCCGAAGCCGGCCGCGTCCGGATCGCCGCTCGCGGAGGCGACCGAGGAGGCCACCGACGACGCGGACGACGAGCAGTCGGAGGAGGCGTCCGAGGAGCCGACGCCCAGCGAGACGGCCAGCGAGTCTCCGAGCGAGAGCCCCTCGGCGAGCGAGACCTCCGGCGCGAGCGCCGAGGGGATCGACGCGTTCATCCGCAGCTATCTCGCCACCGCGCCCGCGAACCCCGACAGCGCGTACAGCTCGATGCTGACCCCGGCGTTCCAGGCCAGCAGCGGCGGGCTCGAGGGCTACCGCAACTGGTGGGGCTCCGTCGCGAGCACCAGCGTCGTCTCGGTCTCCCCCAGCGTCGACACGCTCAAGGTGACCTACACCTACAACTACACGATGAAGGACGGCCAGAAGGACGGCGGCACGGTGACGTTGGGGCTCGTCTACGCCGACGGGAAGTACCGCATCAACAGCGAGGGTTGATCCCGGGAGCCGGTCGGCTCCCGGGGTCGCTCAGCGGACGAGCTCCGGGTGGTCGGCCAGGTACTTCGCCCTCCGGACCTTCAGCATCGTGACGATCTCGTCGATCTCCATGGATCCGGTGCTGGATTCCGTGGGGTCGTCGACGCAGAGCGTGACCGGGTCGGCGGCAGGGTCGACGGGGCGCGCGCCTGCGGCTGCGGGCACCGCGGCCGAGATGACCGTCAGTGCGCCCGCGGCGGCTACAGCAGTGGCGAGAGCGGTCGTGGTGCGACGGGTGTTCTCGATGTTCATCAGGTTCCCCTCGGGCCGTGGGGCCGGTGGCCCCGGGTGTGTGGACCTCCGTTCTGACATCGGCGGGTATCGCCGCGGTCGGGGCTCGGTATCGCGGCGGTATCGACCGCGTTGACGGCACCAGGACCCGGTGCGACGCTGGGCGCGTGGGCATTAGCGTTCTCGGCCCACTGACGGTGGACGGCTCGGGCGACCTGGGTCGGCGGGACCGAGTG
This sequence comes from Nocardioides sp. NPDC101246, assembly GCF_044767415.1. NCBI lineage: Bacteria > Bacillati > Actinomycetota > Actinomycetes > Propionibacteriales > Nocardioidaceae > Nocardioides > Nocardioides sp. NPDC101246. The sequence goes on along the minus strand of NZ_JBIWNX010000028.1, from coordinate 39,060 downwards.
GTTCTCTCAGCGTTGGCGACCGACCCCGGACATCCGGTGAGTGCCGACCAGCTCTTCGACGCACTCTGGGGCGAGCGCCCGCCGGCGTCGGCCGGCAAGATCCTGCAGGGATGCGTGGTCCGGCTCCGCAAGGTGCTGGGACGAGAAGCGATCCGGACCTCACCTCACGGCTACACGTTGCACCTGCCCACCGAGGACATGGACTCGCTGCGGTTCGAGGACCAGGTCGGCCGGGCCCGCGAGCTGCTCACCCTCGGCGAGGCCGACCGGGCGGCGTACCTGCTGACCGATGCGCTGGAGCTGTGGCACGGGGCGGCCTTCGCCGAGCTGGAGAGCTGGGAGCCGGCGGTCGCGGCCGGTACGCGGTTGTCCGAGCTGCGGCTGGAGGCCGAGGAGCTCCGGATCGACGCGCTGCTGCGGGCTGGGCGGTACCGCGAGGTCCTCTCCGAGGCACAGGCTCTGGTCCGCGCCGCGCCGCTGCGCGAGTACCGCTGGGTGCTGCTGGCCCGCGCGCAGTACCAGTCCGGGCAGCAGGGCGAGGCGCTGCGTACGATCCACCAGCTCAAGGCGGTCCTGGCCGAGCACCTGGGCATCGATCCGGGTCCCGACGTGGTCGCGCTGGAGACCTCGATCCTCCGGCAGGACAGCTCGTTGCTGGTGGCCGATGCGCCCACCGCTTCAGCCACCTGTCCGTGGCTGGGCCTTCGGCCGTACGGCCTCGAGGACGCCGACTGGTTCTTCGGACGGGACGACGACGTCGCCGCCTGCTTGGACATCCTGGCGCGGACACCGGTGCTAGCTTTGATCGGCCCCTCCGGGTCGGGCAAGTCCTCGCTGCTCCGGGCAGGGGTGGCTGCGGCCCTGCGCCATCGCGGTCAGCACAGTGTGACGATCACGCCCGGCGCCCATCCGATGGATTCGCTGACCGCTCTCGCCCGCGCCCCACGCGGGGCGGCGCTGCTGATCGACCAGTGCGAGGAGCTGTTCTCGTTGTGCGAGGAGCCGGAGGAGCAGCAGGAGTTCCTTCGCGCCCTCACCGCCGAGGCCACGAGCCGGACCGTGGTCATCGCCCTGCGCGCCGACCACCTGGCCGACCTCGCCGCCCACCCGGGCTTCAGCCGGCTCGCCGAACACGGGATGTACCTGATCGGCGGGCTGGACGAGGAGGGCCTGCGCACCGCGGTGGAGACACCCGCCCGACAGGCCGGCCTGCTGATCGAGCCGGGCCTGGTCGACCTCCTCGTCCGCGAGGTCGGCCACGACCCGGGGGCGCTTCCGCTGATGTCCCACGCGCTGCAGGAGACCTGGAAGCGACGCGAGGGCAGCACCCTCACCGTGGCCGGCTACCGAGCCAGCGGCGGCATCAACGGCGCCGTGGCCCAGTCGGCCGAGGGTCTCTACTCCCGCGTCGAGGTCGAGCATCGCCCCCTGCTGCGCGACCTCGTCCTCCGCCTGGTCTCGCCGGGCCCCGAGGGCGAACCCGTACGTACCCGGGTGCCGCGGCGCCTGGTCGGCACCGACCCCGAGCACGAGCAGCTCATCGAGATGTTGGTCGCCGCCAGGCTGGTGACCACCGACGACGACGCCCTGGAGATCACCCACGAGGCCCTCACCCGGGCCTGGCCCCGGCTCCGCGGCTGGCTCGACGACGACATCGAGGGCCAACGGATCCGTCACCACCTCTCGGCCGCCGCCGACGCCTGGGAGGTGCTCGGCCGTCCCGACAGCGAGCTCTACCGCGGCGTACGCCTGGCCAGGGCGGTGGAGTGGAGCGCCGACAAGGACACCGCCCTGACCGACGTCGAGCGAGCCTTCCTCGAGGCGTCCTCGCACCACGCCGAGACCGAGCGACAGAGCATCCTCGAGCGGGCGCGGGCGCAGGCGCGGCTGATCCGGCGGCTCCGGATCGCGCTGGTCGGGGCCGCCGTGCTCCTTCTCGTCGCCGTGGTCGCGGGATCCCTCGCCGCCGTCCAGTCCGACCGCGCGAGAGAGAACGCCGCTCGGGCGGAAGACACCGCGCTCTCGGGGGACGCGCGGCGTGTCGGCGCCCGGGCGCAGATCACCGAGGACATCAGCCTCTCGCTGCTGCTCGCCGCGGCCGGTGCGCGGCTGGAGGACTCGGCGGAGGCCCGGCAGAACCTGGTCGCCGCGCTCGCCATGCGTCCCGGGCTCGTCCGTTCCGGCCCCGCCGCGGGCGGCTACGTGGAGAGCCTCGACGTCAGTCCCGATGGCCGCTTGATCGCTTCCACTGACGACCAGAACCGGGTCCACCTCTACGACGCCACCACCAACCGGCTGCTGAACACCTACGACTCGGTCCAGCCCTCGGGACCCGGGTGGCTGTTCGCGGCGTTCAGCCCCGACGGCAGGCAGCTCGCCGTCCTCCCCAACGGCCAGCGCTCCAGGGAACCGGTGCAGCTGCTGGACGTGACGACCATGGAGCCGACGACGAAGCTGAACTTCCTCGACGGCAAGCCGCTCTGGGGAGTCGACCTCCGGTTCGCTCCCGGCGGCCGCTACCTCGCCGCCAGTGTGTACCCCTCCAACTGGCCGACCCAGACGACCTGGAAGGACACGGGCTACACGTTGGTCTGGGACCTGCGCTCGCCGTCCGCGCCTCCCACCCGAGTGCCCACCGGAACCGACCCCACCGGGGCGGGGCCCAGCCGGGACGGCCGAACCCTCTACGCCGACTGGCCGCTGACGGCGTACGACATGTCATCGGGCGAGCCGATCTGGCAGCGCGAGGAGATCAGGTCGCTCGCCTCCGCCGACATGAACGCCCAGGGGACCCTGCTGGCGCTCGCGGACACCGGCGAGGCGAACATGCGGGAACGCACGCCGAGAAGCTGGAACGCCCTCCTGGTGCGTACCTCCGACGGGTCGACGGTCCGCACCTTGGTCGGGCACCAGGGCCAGGTCCGCGACGTAGCCTTCTCACCCGACGGCACGCGGGTCGCCTCGCGCGCGAGCGACGGTGAGGTCATCGTCTGGGACACCGCCACCGGCCAGCCGTTGGCCCGCTGGGAGACCCCCTCCCAGTGGGGCGTCGACTTCAGCCCCGACGGCGACCTGGTCTACGAGGGCGGCGGCGTCTCGATGCTGCGCACCTGGGATCTGTCGGCGGAGAAGACCTACCTGCAGCGCGCGGCTCGGGTCGACGACACCGACATGTACGCACACGCCGATCTCTCCCCCGACGGAAGGCGGGTGGCGTACAGCTGGACCGACGGTGACACCGGATGGGTCCGGTTCGTCGACACCGCCACCGGCGAGGCGACACCACCCGTGCGGGCACCGGTGACAGCGGGCCCGTGGCGCAGTGGCACCTGGTCGCCCGACGGGACGAGGTACGTCGCCAGTTGTGTCACCGGCCAGTGCGGCGAAGCCGTGGTCATCGATCCCGCCATCGGCGCCGTGGAGAGGCGGGGTGACCTCAACGGCGGCACCGTCTCCCTCGCGTACGTCGAGAAGGCGCGCAGCCTGCTCGTCGGTGGCATCGCCGGGACGACCGTCGTCGCGGCCGAGACCCTCCAGCCCCGCCGCGACCCGTTCGACATCGGCAGCTCCATCATCGTCCCGATCGGGGACGGCGCCACGGCGATGGTCGGCGGCCTCACCGCCGACGGCACCTCCGAGCACTGGCAGGTGATCGACGTACGGACCGGCGACGTCCGCTCCGAGGGGGACCTGGACTTCGTGCGGTACGCCTCGGTCGCCTCACCGGACGGTTCTGTTGTCGCGGGGGCGGGAGACACCGGCGAGATCGTGACCATCGATGTCTCGACCGGGGAGATCCTGCAGCGATCCACCGGCCTCGGCTCCGCCGTGCTCTGGCTCGACTACTCCGACGACGGGTCGCGGCTCGTGTCCGGAGCCGACGACGGCGGCGTCAGTCTGTGGGATGCCACGACGTTGGACCTGCTGGGCACCGTGTACCCGCCTCACGTGGGCGAACCGGTCCCAGCCAGTGCGCAGTTCATCGAGGACAGCCACGACGTCGCGATCGCGTCGTACGACGGCACGGTCTACCAGTGGGAGACCGATCTCGACCGGGCGATCGACTTCGCCTGCCGGATGGCCGGCCGGGACCTGACCGAAGAGGAGTGGGAGGAGTTCCTGCCCGCGCAGCCCTATCGGTCCGTGTGTCCCGGCAAGTGAGAGGCCGTTAGGATCTGCGCGGGCCGTTAGCTCAGTCGGTTAGAGCAGAGGACTCATGTACGCTCACCGGCGTCGATTTGATTGACACCTAGGAGTCAACGCCGCTTTGGACGCCAGCGCGCTGGTCGCAGCGCTCGAGGCCACCTGGTCCGCCATCCAGCTCCAACACCCTGACGTGCCGGATGTCGTGGTGACCCTGGGCGCCGGCAGCATCGGCGTGCCGGCCGGCGCACTCAAACTCGGACACTTCGCGGCCGAGCGCTGGGTCTCCAACGAGAGCAAGGACCCTGTCGGCCTGGCCGAACTCTTCGTCGGAGGCGAAGGTCTTCGCCGCGGCGCTGAACCAGTCCTCGCCACTCTTCTCCACGAGGCGGCCCACGGAGTCGCACACGTCCGCGGCATCAAGGACACCAGCCGGCAGGGTCGATACCACAACACCCGCTTCAAGGTCCTAGGCGAGGAGCTCGGACTCACGATCACGCAGGCACCGACGATCGGCTGGGCCAGCACGGAGCTCGCACCTGGCACTGCGATTGAGTACGTCGACGAGATCGCGGCGCTTGCGTCGGCCATTGTCGGCTTCCGCGACACCGAGGGCACCGCGCCGGCCGGGTCGACAGGCGGCGGGAAGGGTGGCACGGCGGGTGGTCATGACGGCGTTGGCGGTGGGTCGAGGCGGCCGAAGAACGGTCTCGTTCTGGTCTGCGAGTGCTCCCCTGGCCGCCGGATCCGCGCATCGTCTGCGGCGGTCGAATGCGGCCCAATCGTCTGCGGCGTCTGCAGTGCCGACTTCATCGAATCCTCAGTCGCGTAGGACCGTCCGTGCCAGCGCCATGATGGAACTCATGAACGAAACTACACCCATCGACACATCGAACACACGCGAGACGATTTGCGACCTGAAATCATTCAGAAATCTGCCCCGAAGACTTCACGCGACAACCGCTCCTTCAACTCTAAGACCTCCACGCGCCGACTATCGAGATTAACATCAGAACCCCAACCGAGGTTCTTCGAATTTGCTATTTCTCGGTAGGCCGGCCGGTCAACCATAACCATCGAAAGATAATCGGCAAGTTGGCGTCCGCGCTCTGTCAACGGAGCGATAGTTAAACATATGGATTGGCCGCACGTCATCACGTCCCGAAGAACAGCGTCATGGTCGATTCGCGCCAAGTCCGAGCCGCTCAACCAGTCGAGGTAATTCCAGAGGAAGTCGTAGTCGGCATCATCAGGAGCTGTGTCCCCGCCAATCGTCGACTCTCGAAGGTTCTGCTTTGCAACAGCATCGATCAGATCGGTGCTGATGTAGAGACTTTGACCATAATTGAACATACCGTGCGCAAAGAGTTCAAGGAATGTGACTTCATATCGAGGATTCACCGTTTCTCCGCAGACCAAGTTCTCAACCAGACCATCAATCGACAGCGCGCCCCAAGGCAGTGTTCCAGCGCACTCCAGGGCACGGATAACACCCTTGGCATTGAATGTGCTGTACGCCGTGGATGTCTGGATCTCGATTTGACTCCTTCCGTCACGAAGTTGATCTCGAGCGTCTACCCAATAGGCCACCCCTTCCTTCGGGCCGACGAGAATCAGGATTACTGGAATATAGAATCTTTCCCAGTAACTTCTATGCCGTTCACTCGGAGTGAAAGTGATTTTCCCCTTTCTGCTTCTGCGCAAGTAGGAATCCCCCGTCTTTACCTGAACTGCCACTTGATGCCCGGTAGCACCGTCCCTGCCTACGTACTCGATGTATCCGTCGATACCGACATCGTGCGCCATCACCTCGCGCCACAGGCACCGGGCTTCGTTAACCGTCTTGGCAACTTGGAGCACGCCCTCGCGCTCGGTAAAGCTTGATGCAGGAACACCGGGCAGCGGAGGTGTCACGGCGACACCACTCGGATCTCGAGCGGTGGCAGCGAGTCGACGATCCTCATCGTCTCGACGCTGACGGTGACGATCCGCGCGAGCAGGTCGAAGATGTAGCGGGGGTTGCCAACCTCGCGGGACCAGTCGTTGGGGTTGTTGACGATGCCGGAGGCCTTGTCGGTCTTGATCCAGTAGCGGTCGATGATCCACTCGATCGCCGATCGGCTGCCGAGCACGTACCGATATGCCTCCTTCGGGATCCCCGACACCGTGACCCGGTCGTTGTACTTGATCGTCGACCGGTCCGCGACCAGCTTCCCGTCCACCCGCACCTTCGCGAACTGCATCTTCTTGTCCTTGACTGCGAAGAAGTCGTACGGATCGCCGGCCGCCTCGACATCGAGCCCGTCGAGCGGGTACGGCTCGACCGACTCATAGCCAAGATGAAGCTCGCTCAGTCTTCGGCCGGCGTCCGCGTAGCCAGCGAAGTCGCGCACGAACGGAATCCGCGGCAGCATCTTCTTCAGATCCGCGGCGTACGTCTCGCGGTACTCCGGGCTGTGCAGCAGCCCGTAGACGTAGAAGAAGATGTCGTCCTTCGTGAGAGCGACGGAGGGATACGCCGCCCGGAACTGCTTCAAGGCCTCATCCGTGATGTTATCGATCTTGCGGTACCCATCGACCACCTCGCCCTCGCCGCCGAGGTCGAGCCAGCCCGAGTCCTCGACCTGTTCGTAGCGCCAGCGGGAGTAGTAGGTGCCCGTGTCGAGGAGATGACGATCAGGGTGGTGCATCGCCACCAGGAGACAGAAGTCATAGTGAGAAGCTGGCCCGGTTAGGGCAAAACCGAGGTTTCGTCCGCTCGCCGGAAACATTTGCGGGAGTTGATAGACCGTGTTGTTCCACGCTCGGTCAACATACCCCCAGGTCCTCGTGAACGGTCTATAGGCGGCGCTCCTCACGCTGCTCGGGACGTAGTCGTATTGCTTGCCGCGCTTAGCGTCGGCCAAAGGCTTTCGATCCCAACTGATTCGCGTGGGGTCTCGCTCAATCTCGGCGCCAGCAAGTGCGCTGGCCGCCTGATGGTTGTAGTAGTTTAGCGTGCCTTGAATGTTCTCCGTCAGCGCTGATCGCGAGAAGTTGTAATTCCACGCGTCTCGGCTGGTGTTCAACCCAGCTGACTCTAGGGTGAAAACGCTAGGTGTCGATGACGGGGAGAGCGCCAAGAAGCCATCGAAGGAACCCGTCCGCTGGCTGAGCCAGTCGCCGTGCTCGTTTGGCGCGATGTGAGTCACGGTTTCAAGCCCCGTCACACCCCCGGCAGAGGCGACCTTCGCCAACTTCTGCTCGGCGGTCAGGTAGTCGCCAACGTCGGTGTAGTGGATCGTGGCGGGACCAGTCTTGGTCGGATCCTTGACGAGAACCGTGATGGCGACGGTAGCTCGGCTGCCCCCGCCGAAGACCTTGCCCCCCTCTTTGCGGGACTGCTCGCCGGCCGTGCGCTGGTTGCCGCGGAGGTTGTAGACGTAGATGCTCGAGAACTCCTCAGCCAACGTCTTCCGCATGCCGTCGGCCGTGTTGGAGTCAAGGAAACCGCCGTTGGTGACGTACGCGATGACACCGCGGTCCTGGATCCGCAGGGTGGCCCACTTGATCGCTCGGATGTAGGAGTCGTAAAGGGAGTTCTTGAGCGTCGCTGTCGAGCGCTCGGCGTACGTCTTGCGGATCTCCTCGTCCAGGGACGGGTACTTCTCGTTGGCGTTGTCGTCGTTGGCGCTGTCCTGGCCCGAGGAGTACGGAGGGTTGCCGACGATGACGGTGATCGGGAGGCCCTTGACACGCTGGAGGCGTTCGTTGTTCTCGGCGAAGATCTCGAAATCTGGGGTGTCGTCGGGCTCCCAGGACTGGAAGGTGTCGGTGAGCACGAGCCCCGGGTACTCCTTTGTCTCCCCGGTGAGTTCGGCGTAGGTCGTCTCGATGTTGACCGTGGCGATGTAGTAGGCCAGCAGCAGGATCTCGGAGGCGTGCAGCTCGGTGGCGTATTTGCGAGCGAGGTCATGAGGGTCGATCAGGCCCGACTGCAGCAGGCGGACCATGAAGGTGCCGGTACCGGTAAAGGGGTCGAGGATATGTACGCCCTCGTCGGTGAGGCCCTGGCCGAACTCCTGGCGGAGCACGTCATCGGCCGAGCGGAGGATGAAATCGACGATCTCGACCGGCGTGTAGACAATGCCCAGCTTGTCCACCGTCCGTTTGAACGCGGTGGCGAAGAACTTGTCGTAGAGCTCGATCAGGATCCGCTGCTTGCCGTCGGCGTTGTCAACACCGACGACCCGGCGGCGCACCGAATCATAGAAGCCCTCGAGCGGGGCGTTCTCCGCGGCGAGCGGGTGCTCGTCGAGGCTGGCAAGCATCAGCTCCATGATCCGCGCGACCGGGTTGGTCTTGGCGAACTCGTAGCCCTCGAACAACGCCTCGAAGATCGGGCGCGTGATGAGGTGCTGGGAGAGCATGTCAATCGCGTCAGACTCGGTGATCGACTCGTTGAGCGAGCCGCGCAGACCCGCGAGGAAGGCGTCGAACTCCTTGGCCTGGTTGGACTCCTTGTCGGCCAGGAGGCCGTTGATCCGAGTGACGTGCTTCTGGGCGATGTCGGCGACGTCCTTGGCCCAGGTGTTCCAGTACTTGCGCTCGCCGACCTTCTGCACGATGCGGGCGTACATGGCATCGCGGAAGCTCTCGAAGCCGAAATCGAGGGCCATCTGCTCGGACCCGTCACCCCGCGGCCCGTCGGCGACGTGCTCGGACTCTGAGGGAGGGGTGACGTTGTCGATGACGAGCCGGTCAGAGCGCTGCTTGTTCAGCTCGACCTGGTTGATCATCGCGTGGAAGCGGTCATCATGGGAGCGCAAGGCTTGTAGCACCTGCCACACAACGCGGTAGCGCTCGTTGTCCTTCAGCGCCTCCTCCGGTGTGGTCCCCGACGGCACCACCACCGGCAGCACGATGTAGCCCAGCTCCTTGCCTGGCGCCGTGCGCATCACGCGGCCGACAGACTGGATCACGTCGACCTGGGAACCACGCGGGGTCAGGAAGAGGACCGCGTCGAGCGCAGGCACGTCGACACCCTCCGACAGACAGCGGGCGTTGCTCAGGATCCGGCAGACGCCCTCGGGCGTCTCCTGCTTGATCCAGCTCAACCGGGCGTTGCGATCATGGATGCCCATGGTGCCGTCGACGTGTCGCGCCTCCACACGGAGGCTGTTGCGCTCCCCCGGTTCGACATCCCGTAGCACTCGGTCGACCAGGATCGGGAACGAGCCCGCGGCGAGCTTGGAGGTCTTGATGTCCTTGGCGAACGCGACCGCTGTCTTCATTGGTGCCGGGTCGACCTCGCCGAGTTGGTCGGAGCGGAAGTGCTTCGCGAGGCCGTTCCAGCAGCCGATCAGCTTGGCGGCGTCATCGAGCTTGATCTCGCCGGACTCAGCCATCGCCTGCTGGAAGTTCTCCGCGACATACTTCTCTTCGACAGCCAGCACCAGGACCTTGTAGTCGGTCAGCAGACCGGCCTCGACCGCATCACCGAACCCCAGCCGGTGCAACTCCGGGCCAAAGAGCGTGTCGTCGTTCATGTCCGCAAGCACGGCCTCGGCGTCCTTCGCCTTGGCCTTGACGTCCTCGCCGAAGACCCGTGGTGTGGCGGTCATGTAGAGCCGCTTCGCAGCCTTCACGTATGCGTCATCGTGGACCTTCACGAAAGCGGAGTCTTGCCCACCCTTGAGAGTGAGCCCCGTGGTCCGGTGGGCCTCGTCGCAGATCACCAAGTCGATCTCGCCCATCCCTTGGCGCTGCGCCTGAGTGATCACGTCGATCGACTGGTAGGTCGAGAAGATGACCGTCATCCGTGCTGTAGCGTGCCGCCCGGCCCGCAAGCGGGCGAGCAACGTCGAGGCATCCGTCGTGGCCGGCTCGGTCAGGTCGATGGTCGCCATGTCGGCGTCATCGCCGTTGTTGACCTTGCGGCCGACGCGTACGTCCGAACAGACTGCGAATGGACGGATGTCTACCTCACTGTTGGCCATCCACTCGCGCAGCGTCTGCGAGAGCAGTTGGATGCTCGGCACGAGAAACAGCACCGTCTTACCGGGGCCGGCCAGGTGCTCGGCGATCCTCAGACTGGTGAACGTCTTTCCGGTCCCGCACGCCATCACCAGCTTGCCGCGGTCGTAGGTCTGCAGGCCCTTGAATACGTCCTCCAAGGCGTGCTCCTGGTGCGGCCTCAGGAGCTTCTTGCCGGTGGGTACGACGATCTCGGGGGTCTCCCAGCGGAACTGCTCCCAATCGATGGCAGCGTCGTCCAGGTAGCCGATGTCGACGCGCTGAACCACCCCATGGACCTCGGCCTCGACGTTGTGCGACCAGCCAGCCGCCGTATCGAAGACGTACCTCTGTGAGAAACCAAAGTCCGGGCGCATCGAAGCAGCGAGGAAGGAGTCGATGTCGCTCTTAGCGACCTTCTTCCCGGCGTCGTAGAACTTGCACTGAATCGCCGCGAAACCTTCGCGATCCCGGTTCTTCGCCACCAAGTCGACCCCGATGTCCGTGACACCGTTGCGTCCCGGCCACTCCGGCCAGAGCCACACATCTGAGAACCGAGCGGCCCACTCCGGATCAGTCTTCAAGTAGGCCTTGATCAGCCGCTCGAACCTGTCGCCCTTATCGCGCTCGTCCAACGCCGTGGAACGCAACTCTCCGAGCACCTCATGAATCGTCACAGACACGCCAGTGATGATCTGGACGGCCTCGGTGAGGAGTCATGCCAACGGTAAATTCATCCCCAAAACTCAGGAACCGCGAAGCCACCGTGCGCCTTCAGTGCCCAGTGTGAGCCTAGAAACGGCGGAACGAATGGGGCAATCGGCATCGAGCGCAGGCGCCACGACACCGTCCGAGAAGATGCGGCATGTGGAACCGGATCACCTAAAAGTGTCCGTGGTCGAGTCCAAGATGGGTGTTATGAGTGATTACACCGTGGACGTATCGATCAACCACGAGACGAACCAGGTCTACGCAGTGACCGTCTCCACCAGAGACGGCCAGTACGTCGGCCGATGGGAAGAACCGTATGAAGGCGTGACAGCGCGCGACCTCCGCGACAAGGACGAGGTTCGTCGGATCGTCAACGAGATCCGCGCCCTGAGGATCCGTTGCCACAGTTGACCCGTCGCTAGTTCACCCATTGCCCCGCGGCGTGAACATCCTCGGGAGACGTGGCCTGACGCACGGCAACAGCGATCGCAAGCGCGGCGATCGCTCTATCTCGTTCAACTCCAGCTGGGATCTGCTGCACCAGGCGCTCCGCCGACAGGTAGCGCCACGAGTCCGCAGACTGGTTGAAGTAGGCACGAAGCTGCTGAGATGCGAGCAGGTACGCCCGCATGAATGTTGCCCCGACGTAGCAGGTCAACGCCGACACGACAGCCCCCAGACCCCCGGCCGTCACGGCCCCGGTCACTGACCCAGCGCGGGCGGCAACAACCGCACAAACCACGGCGGCAACGAGCCCAAGACCTGCGGCAACGAGTCCGTAGGCGAAACTTCGCCTCGACTGGAGAAGTCCGAGTTCATGGTAATAATCCAGACGCTCTTGGGTCGCCCGCCAGATCGCCGCGAACCCATCATCATCTGCCTCTGCAACCATGGCATCCGCCGTTGCGATGTCACCGCGGACCGCCTCAAAAATGAGTCGTTCCGCACGCTTGTCTACACGCGACCCGAGAACAGCAACGCCCACCAGAAAACCGATGATCGCCCCGAGGATGAAGAAGCCTGCCGGCTTCGGCGCCTCGGGGTCCGCACGCACCGCCGGAATCAGGCCTAGTGCGAATGCGACTAATCCGAACGCGCCAGGAAAGCCGAGCATAAAGACGGCCAGCTCGCGCCCGTTCGCCCCGGCCGCCTCCCGAATCTCGCTTGGAAGCTTTTTGAGATTCACGCCTACACGACCGACGGCCAACGGACAGTGAGCACAATCGAGTCGTCAAACGCCTGCCAGGAGTGGGAGGTCCCAGGGCCGAAAACGACGAAGTCGCCTTCGCGCTTCATCTCCTGGTCACCGTCGGGGAGCCGTACGGCGAAGTGGCCGCGGAGAAGCATGACCATGGTCGTGCGAACCTCCTCCTCGGCAACGGTCCACTCGTGGCGCTCCTCGCCGGCCGCGTGGGTGCCCCACTTGACCTCGACGTCGGTTGAATGGAGTGGGCTGGTCTCTGGGTCGATGAAGTGGCCGATGAGCCAGCCGCGGCGCTCTGCGCCGTCGTCGTAGGCGTTGCCGGTCGCGGTCGTCACTGGGTGAATCCAATCTCGAGGTGGGGCAGCGCTACGCGCTCGGGGTGCAGCTCGTGGAGACGTCTCAGGCCGAGCACGAAGGCGAAGAGGCCTTCGTCGGACCAGGCGGGTTTGCGGGCGAGGGACCGTAGGCCGGCCTGGTCCTGGGACGAGACGAGGGTGATCCGCTCGGACTCCCAGTTGCTCTCGACGTCACCTCCGCAACGGTGCCAGAAACCCTCGTCGTGCACGGCGACAAGACACGGAAATTCATAGTTTCCGGTGAGGAGGTTGAAGCCGAAGCCGGTACACTCCATCGACCACCCTGCAGGGCTGGTTTCGGTCAGGTAGCGCATTGGGCCGGGAAGGAGATCCGGGTGCATCGGGTCGACGGTCCGGCGGGTGTCGAGAGTGGTGTCGACCTCGGGCTTGCCGAAGAGTTCCTCCTCGAGCTCCCTCGCGAGCGACGTTCCGACGCTGACGTCCCACGTGGGCTCCGATGTCGGCTCGTGGAAGCACTTCGGGATCACGGCGAGGCGCCGCGACGCGTTGAGCACCTTGGCACCGCGCTCCTGGATCAGGAGGGCGAAGTAGGCCGGGCGTGTGCCCTGCGCGGGCCGCGCGAAGGCTGTCAGGGCGAGGGCACCGCCCATGCAGTTGCGCGAACCCGGGTCGAGCACCGAGTCGACGGTAGGCAACATCAGGTCGCGCAGAGGGAGCGCCTCTCCCCCGGTCTGAACGGCCGCGAGCGTCTTGGCCTCGAGGAGATCGACCGTGAGCGCGTACTGGGCGAATGACCCTTTCGCGAAGGACGTACGCACTCCGTCCGGCCGCGATTCCCAACCGGTCATTCAGTAGAGCTGGCCGTCGACGAAGCGGGTCTCCTGGACCAGGCACTCGGCGAGCCTCGTCGCCGCGGCCAGACGCCACGTATCGGGCTCCGGCTGCGGAACTACGGCCGCGTCGTGGTCATAGGTAAATCGTCCGGCGGCCTCGTCCGCCCGGAGATCGAGTGGACGGCTGAGCCAGTCAGCTCCGCTGAGGATCGTCAGAGCGATCGATGCGTTGTCCAGGTCGATCTGGACCGGTCGACGGCCACCGAAGCCGTCGGCGTAGTAGTACTGGTGCAGCCGCTCGGCCACGGCCGAGCGGTCAGTCTCAGCCGTGCGCCAGCGAGGGCCAGTAGCAGCGTCCAATTGCGCTGCAGTCGCTCTCACGGCCTGTTCCGCTCTGCGCTGTCGGCCGGGTGATGAAGAACGCGCGAGCCGAAGCGTTCAACGAGGGCGAGCAGAAATCGCCGCTGGCGCGCCGGGCATACGACCTTCGACATGCTGCCGTCTCGACCTGGCTCGCGGCGGGCACCCCACCGCCCCTCGTTGCGAAGTGGGCCGGCCACAGCGTGTCGATCCTCCTGACGGTCAACGCCCACGCCGTCGACGGCCAGGAGGAGGCGGCGCGCATGTGGATCGAGCAGGCGCTCGCCGATGACGACGAAGCCGCGTAGTGCGTGCGTAGTCTCCGCGTCGTGCCGCTAGGATCTGCCCGGGCCGTTAGCTCAGTTGGTTAGAGCAGGGAACTCATAATTCTCCAGTCGCGGGTTCAAGTCCCGCACGGCCTACGACGCGAATGCCCTCGCCCGTCCTGGCGGGGGCATTCGCTACCGTCGGAGATTCATCGGCGGCATACACATGTCGTCCCTGCCTCGACTCGCGCACGAAACATCAAGGCGTAAATTCAGCCACCTCGAGGGTCGCGGCTTACTACGACTTTGCCGCAGCCTGGCCATCGGGGCGGTACTTCACTTTGGGTATCTGAACAGGTCGCCCACGGAAGGCTCTCCTGGCGAGGACCTACCGTGAGGGCTCGTGTTTGATGAACTCGTCAACTGCGTGGATGATCCAAGTCAAAGCATGATCAACGACGCCACAGTCGCTGGGTTCTACTCGACGTTGGCTGGTGTTCTAGCAGGGTTCGCGTTCGCCGCCCTCATGCTGATCGTCACTTTCAGCCTGGAGAAGCGCCGCGCACAACCCGGCCAGACAACGATGGCAGTGGCACCCCACACGATCGCGATGTTGTTCGCGGCATTCATGAGCCTCGCGATCTCCTCGCTCACTTATGCGGTTGTTGCTGGTACCGACAATCGTGATGCTGCTCCCCTAGGGAACGCTTCCGCGGCACCGACACTGTCGGTATCGGCATTCCTTCTCATCATGGCCATTCACCTTCTGATCGCGGATGCAGATATGGGCAGGCCAGCCTACTTCGCTAGCATGCGAGCCGTCGGGCTTACCTTGTTCATCGGTGCTGCCTACCTCCTCCTTGGAGCGTGGGAGTCCAGCGACCAGCTTGGTTCTGACTCGCTCAAGCCTTGGGCCTCGGGTTGGCTGATGCCAGCCTCCGTCGTGACCCTGCTCGGTGCGATCGTCCCGGAGCGTCTGCTCGACTTGATTCGGAGTTGGGGCTGGGTTCGGAATACGCGCACGGCCGTTATCCAGTGGGTGGAGAACTTGAGCTCTCACATCGATGGTTGGCGATTTCGCCAGTGGCACCTCGGCCGATCTCTGATCGAGATGCTGCGGCGCCACTCGCTGCTGACGTGGTTCGCCGAACTGAGCGTCGGGCTTGTCGTTGCGTGCTCGATCCTGGTCTCGTACACGGTCGGCGGCCTTAACGAGGGGCCGACAAAAGTCAGCACCGTGGCTTTGGCTATCTACGTCGTCGTCGCCATCGTCATCGTTCGACTCAGCCGCCGACCACCGTCTGCGTAGCTCCAAGTCCGGAGTAGTGAGCATCCTGAGGCGACGCGCGCCATACGTACGATTGGCGTCGCCGAAGGCACGTTTCGCAGCGAACGCGCAGCTCAGGACGGCGCGATAAGAGGACTCATAATCCTTGGGTCGCGGGTTCGAGCCCCGCACGGCCTACCAACGATCGGTGCGCTGGACCTCGTGCATGAGCTCGATCTTGCGGAAGCCGAACTGCCTGTTGATGCGCTGCATCACGTCGTTGGACGGGTCGGTCCAGGTGTGGATGCTCGTGCGCTCGGGGTGGTCGCGTTGGACCGCGGCGAGGGTGGCGACCTTGAGGGCGAGGCCCAGCTTGTGGCCGCGGTGGGCGGACTTGACGAAGGTGTCGTCCTGGATGGCCTCGTCGCTGCCGTGGGCCAGGAAGATGACCGAGTAGCCGACGAGCTCGCCGGTGAGGATCTCGCGGGCGGCGGCGGTGATGCGGTCGTAGGAGCGGGCGGTGCTCTTCTCGGCCGAGCGGATCCGGTCGGCGGTGTGGGCGACCATGTCCTGCTCGGTCTTGCCCGGCATCTCCTTGCCCATCTGGTTGCGCAGGCCGACGAACTGGGCGAGCAGCTCCTCGGGGGTGCGGTCCTCCCACATCAGGAGCTCGTAGCCGAGCACCTTGAAGGGCTTGTGCGGCAGCGGGAGGTCGGCGGCGAGGTGGTCCTCGCGGCGTACGGACTTGAAGCCGAGCGCCCGCGCGAAGGCCAGGGACGACTTCGGGGGGATGGTCACCTCGGCGGTCGTCAGGGTGCGGCCGCTGGTGCGGCGTACGTCATCGGCGGCCCGCCACAGCTCGGTGCCGACCCCGCGCCAGCGGTGCACGGGGAGGACGTGGATGCCCAGCTCGACGACGTGGCTCCGCTCCTCCTCCGGGAGGTCGAGCTCGGCGATGCCGATCGTCTCGCCCTGCTCCTTCGCGGCGAGGAGGACGCGGCGGCCGTGGTCGTGCGGGGTGCGCACGGAATTGGCGAGCGCCTCGAAGGTGCGATGTGACGCGTAGGGTCGGTCGAACGCCATCGATGCCGCCTCCACGGCGTACCAAGCCTTCAGAGCGGTGTCATCGTGGACGTCGACGGGGGCGATCACTGACACGGGCACTATCTAACCGTGTCGGGCAAGGTCGCGGGAAATGAGGTCCCCCAGCAAGCGTTGACACATCATCTGGTTCGGAGCTGGAGGGCCGGAGCGGCCAGTCGTGCGCATCGCGGGCCGCCACGCTCGTCGGTGAGGTCGACGGTGGCGATGACGTGCTGCCCGGTCCGGCCGGACGCCACCATCGGGGCGAGATCGTCGAGCATCAGTTTGGCGCGACGAAACATCGTGAACCCGTCGTCGCCCACCTCACCCCAGGTCAGATAGACGAACCTGGCTCCGCGTCGGCCCTGGACCGCATCGCCGCGGAAGTCGAGACCCGCGTCGACGTCGAGGAGCTCGATCTCGGCCTTCCAGACCGCACTCTCGCTGTCGCCGGGCACCAGCTCGACCGGGTGCTTTCCCCGCTGGATGCCGACATGGACGTTATGGCAGGGGCCGTCGTCCAGATGCCAGGTCCGGCCTGGGAGGTTGTGGCCACGGATCTCGAGCAGCACCGTGCATCAGCCGCCTCAGAGCGGCCCGGGCTCGGTCGAG
The DNA here is from genome assembly GCF_044767415.1 of Nocardioides sp. NPDC101246. Lineage (NCBI taxonomy): Bacteria > Bacillati > Actinomycetota > Actinomycetes > Propionibacteriales > Nocardioidaceae > Nocardioides > Nocardioides sp. NPDC101246. The sequence goes on along the minus strand of NZ_JBIWNX010000028.1, from coordinate 22,270 downwards.
GGGTCGTTGGGGTCGGGGTCCGGAGGACCGGGCGTCTTGGTCGGCGTCGGGGTCGGCGTCGGGGTCGGAGTGGGCGTCGGGGTGGGGGTCGGCGTCGGCGTCTGGGACGGCGGCGGGGTGTTCGACGGCTTCGGCTCCTCGGTCGGCTCGGGGTCCGGGCTCGGCGGGACGTAGGGTGCGTGGCCGGACTCCGGGGCGTCCCCGTCGAGCCAGGCCGGCGGCGGGAACTCCTCGTAGTCGAGCTCGTCGGTCAGCTCTCCCATGATCTCGACCCAGGTGTCGGCCGGGTAGTCGGCGCCGAAGAAGGTGTCGAGCCAGCCGTCGAGAGCGCCGCTGCCCTGCCCGCGGCTGTAGGCCACGGCGGTGGAGAGCTGCGGGGTGTAGCCGACGAACCAGGCCGAGGAGACCTCGTCCTTGTCGTTGGTCGCGGTGCCGGTCTTGCCCGCGGCCGGCTGGACCACCGCACTGGCCGCCTGGCCGGTGCCGCTGGAGACGACCTGCTGGAGCGAGTAGGAGGTGTCGGCGGCGACGTCCTCGTCCATCGCCCGCTTGCTGCCCGCGGTGTCGTCGTGCTCGTAGAGGACGGTGCCGTCGGCGTCGACCACCTTGGAGACGACGTAGACGTCGTTGTGCACTCCGCCGTTGGCGATCGTGGCGTAGGAGTTGGCCATGTTGATCGGGCTGACGGTCGAGTTGCCCAGCGTGAGCAGGAAGTTCTCGGGCTGCATGTCCCCACCCGACTTCATCGGGATGCCCGGGTAGGCGGCGTCGCTGCGATCTCCGCGCGGGATGCCGGAGCGTACGGCCATGTCGTAGACGTCCTTGCTGCCGTTGGGCAGCGAGTCGGACATCTCGACGAAGGCGGTGTTGATCGAGTCTTCCATCGCCTGAAGGCCGCTGACGTTGGAGCCGTAGCTGTGGCCGTTCGGGTCGGCGGCGCTCTGACCGGAGTTGCGTACGTTCACACCGCCGGGGAACTCCATCGGCGAGTTCCCGTTCCAGCTGTCCTTGAGCGAGTAGCCCGCCTTCAGGGCCGCCGCCATCGTGAACGGCTTCATCGTCGATCCGGCCATCGTGGCGCTGCTCGCGGCCCAGTTGATCTGGGACTCCAGGTAGTCCTGGCCACCGTAGAAGCCCCGCAGGGCGCCGGTCTTGACGTCGACCGTCGCCGCTCCGACGTGCAGCTCGTCGGAGACGTCGCCCTCGATATAGGCCTTCTTGTCATCGGGACGTACGTCGTTGACCGCGTCCTCCGCGGTTTTCATCGTCTTCTTGGTCAGCGTGGTGGTGATGCGGAGCCCGCCGCCGTTGATCTCGTCCTCGGTGACCAGCGGGTTGCCCTGCTCGTCCTTGAGCTTGAGGAGCTCGTCGCGGACCAGCTTGAGCGCGTGACCCTTCTGGCCGCCGTAGCGACTGTCGGAGCGCGGCTTCTTGAACTTCGGCAGCGACTGCTTGGCCTTCTCCCCCTCGGCGGCGTCGACCATCTCCATCTTGACCATCGAGTTGATGACGTAGCGGTAGCGGCCGTCGAGCTCGGCGACCGCCTCCTCGCCGTTGCTCGGGTCGAGGTCGTTGGGGTCGTTGAGGATCGCGGCCAGGGCGGCGGCCTCCCGGAGGGTGAGCTCCGCGGCCGGCTTGTCGAAGTAGGCGTTCGACGCGGCCTCGACGCCGTAGGCACCACGGCCGAAGTAGATGGTGTTGAGGTAGCCGGCCAGGATGTCCTCCTTGGACTTCTGCCGGCTGATCTTCAGCGAGATGACCGCTTCCTTCACCTTGCGGGTGTAGGTGCGCTCCTGGGTGAGGTAGAGGTTCTTGACGTACTGCTGGGTGATCGTCGAGGCACCGGACTGGGCGCCGCCGGTGTTGTTGTTCACCAGCGCGCGGGCGATGCCCTTGAGGTCGATGCCGCTGTTGGTCCAGAAGGTACGGTCCTCCGCGGCGACCGCGGCGTCCTTCATCAGCTGCGGGATCTCGTCATAGGGCAGCGAGTCGCGGTCCTGCGAGTCGGCGATGTAACGCCCGAGCTCGTCCTTGCCGCCGCGGTAGTAGACGAAGGAGGTCTCCTTCTCGTAGGCGGCGTTGGCGCTGGGGATCGGGATGGCGTTGTAGGCCACGATCACACCCAGGGAACCGAGCAGCGCGCACACCAGAACCACGATGAAGAAGGCCTTCAGGACCTTCCTTCCTCGCTTCTTCTTCGGCGTCGGCGTAGGTATGTATGGCGGATTGCCCTGCCAGCTCACGATGTCCCCTCCCGCGGTCACAAACGTCCCTAGAGTACGGCGGGCGCCCAGCCGCTTCGCGATCCTCGGACCCGTGTTTTCGACGTCTCAGCCGGGGCTCAGCGAGGTCTCAGCAGGTCATCAGCGTACGAACGGGCCTCCGACCTGGGCCGGCGATGCCGTGTCTGCCCAGGTCAGAGGCCCGTTTTCGAAAGGCTCAGACCAGGAAGTAGAAGGTGCTGTAGTGGTCGGGGGTGAAGTAGACGTCCCCCGTTGTGGTGTCCACCACGAGCCGGTAGGACTGGCGCTGCGCACCGCATTCACGCGGGGTCACGTCGAACTCGAGGTAGGAGTGGCCCGAAGGCAGCTCGCCCTCGTAGTTGTTGTAGGTGCCACCGGAGAAGTTGCAGGTGCCGGTGGGCGGCCAGTCGTGCCAGCCACGGTTGGTCGGGTAGTCCAGCGAGGCCCAGACGTCGTTGGAGTCGAGGGCCTCGGCACAGCCCTTGTGGGTGCAGCTCTCGATCCAGTCGGCCTGGGCGGCGGGGGCGAGCGCGACGCTCCCGCCGAGCAGGCCGGTGGTGGCGACGAGAGCTGCGAGGAGCAGCTTGAGCATCGTGAGCACGGAGCGGTTCTTCCCGGACATGAATCCTCCAGTGTGTGCGTTACGGACGGTTGGTAATTCTGCTACCTGACTCGTCCGGATGGGGGCTCCGAAGGTCACGAACCGGTGAACTCTGGGTGCGGGAGCGCCTTCAGACGATGCCTGCCTCGCGGGACACGATGGCCGCCTGGACCCGTGAGGCGACCCCGAGCTTCGCCAGGACGCGGGAGACGTGGGTCTTCGTGGTCGCCTCGGAGATCACCAGCCGCCGGGCGATCTCGGCGTTGGACAGGCCCTGTCCCAGGGCGGCGAGCACGTCCGTCTCCCGAGGGGTGAGATCGGCGGGAAGCGATGAGCCGGTCGTCGCCGCCGGGCCGGAACGGTCAGGGGCGCCGGCCAGCTCGGCGAGCACCCGGCGGGTCACCTCCGGGGCTACCACGCCGTCCCCCGCGGCGACGTGCCGGACCGCGTCGACCAGGTCGGAGGCCTCCGCCGACTTGAGCAGGAACCCGGCCGCGCCTGCGCGGAGGGCACCGAAGACGTACTCGTCCAGGTCGAAGGTGGTGAGCACGAGTACGTCGGCGAGCCCCTCGTCGACGACCTGGCGGGTCGCGGTCACGCCGTCGGTGCCGGGCATGCGTACGTCCATCAGCACGACGTCGGGGCGCAGGGCCCGCGCGTTGGCGACCGCGGTCGCACCGTCGGCAGCCTCCCCCACCACCTCGATGTCGCCGGCGGTGGCGAGCAGCATGCGCAGGCCGGCACGGATGGCGGCATGGTCGTCGGCGAGCAGGACCCGGATCATGCGCTCGCTCCCGGCAGCGGCAGGATCGCTCGGACCCGCCAGCCGGTGCCGTCGGGGCCGGCCTCGAAGGTTCCACCGACAGCCTCGGCTCGTTCGCGCATCGACACCAGTCCAGTTCCGGTGCCGGCCTCGGCCGCAGGCTCCTTCGCGGCGCCGGCATCGGTCACCTCGATCTCGAGGGTGTCGGCGGGGATCAGGCGCAGATGAGTGGTGCCGCCGCCGTGCTTGAGCACGTTGGTCAGGGACTCGCGGACGATCCGGTAGACGGCGTGGTCGACCGCGACCGGCAGCGCGAGGTCGGCACCGTCCAGAAGCCCACCGGGGTCGTCGACCCGCAGCGGCAGACCGGCCAGTCGCGTCTGCTCCAGGACGGGGCCGAGGTTGGCGGCACGGGAGGCGGCGGTGAGGCCCTCGGCGTCACCGGAGTCGCCGTCGGAGCGCAGGACGCGGATCATCGCGCGCATGTCGTCGAGCGAGGCCAGGCTCTCGGCCCGTACCAACCGCAGCGCCGCCCGGTCTCGTTCCGCGTCGTGCTGACCGGCCAGCGCCGCACCTGAGGTCAGCGCGATGGCGGACAGGTGGGAGGCGACGACGTCGTGCAGGTCCCGGGCCACCGCGGAGCGCTCGGCGCGGACCGCGTCGTGCCGTTCGGCGTCGGCCAGGCGCAGCAGCGCTGCGCTGCGTTCCCGCTCGAGCCGGGCCCTGTCGTCGGCGGCGTCGGCGAGCTCGCTGCCCTGACGTACGTTGTTGCCCCACCACATCGGGGTGACCACGAGCGCGAAGAGCGTGAGCGCGAGCACGATCGGGGTGCGGGGGTCCGAGGTGGCCGCGGCGGAGGCGACGACCGCGGCTGCGATGGCCACCGCGACGGCGACGGTGGTGATGCGCCGTGCCATCCGCGATCCGTGCAGCTGGCCGGCGAAGAGCGCGTCCCAGAGCACCACCACCATCGCGATGCTGCCCCCGATCAGCAGGTCGGCGCCGAAGCAGAGGGCGACGACGGTCTGCACCGCGAGCGGCCGGCGCCGCTTGAGCACGAGCGCACCGGCCGCGAGGGCGAGCGGGACGAGGTGCCACCAGATCGGCACGCCGTCCAGGTCGATGCCGAACGGGTGCAGGCCGCGTATGCCCCCGACCTGCCCCAGGGCGTGGAGCGCGAGGCCGGCGGCGAGGACGACCACGGCGTCGAGCCAGGCCAGACGACGGTCCGCGGCGCGCAGGCTCGTGCCACCGCCGAGAAGCGCCGCGGGCAGCTGCTGCAGCAGGGTCGGGCGGTCCACGGCACCATCTCAGCACGTACGCCGCCTCCTCGGGGTCATCCGAAGGATGTATCCCCGCGCCGAAGGATCACCGGTTCGGCCGACGCGAACCGGGCCGGGCGCACGCGAGCCTCGGGGCATGGACATCGACCTCGGCCCGCTCACCGGCGATCTGGGCGGCACCGCGACGTACGTCGCACTGGCGGTGCTGGCACTGATCGACTCGACCAGCTTCGGCACACTGCTGATCCCGGTGTGGTTGCTGATGGCCCCCGGCCGGGTGCGGCCCGGACGGATCCTGGTCTACCTGGGCGCGCTCGCCGGGTTCTACGCACTGCTCGGCATCGCGATCCTGCTGGGCGGCTCGGCCGTGGCCGACGCGCTCAGCGGGCTGCGCGACTCGCGTCCGCTGCTGTGGGGGCAGCTGATCCTCGGCGTCGGGCTGTTCGCGTGGAGCTTCAGGCTCGACCCGCCCGGACCGGGGAAGGAACGGGCCGATGCTCCTGAGCCGCCGCACCGCCTGCTCCGCTGGCGCGAGCGGGCGGTCGCCTCGGAGTCGGGCTCGGCCTCGGCGCTCGCCGCGCTGGCGGTGCTCGCCGGGCTGGTCGAGGCCGCCTCGATGCTCCCCTATCTCGCCGCGATCGGGGTGATCGGGACCCAGGGTCCGGACTGGCCGGTGTCGGGGCTGTGGGTGATCGGCTACTGCGCCGTGATGATCGCTCCGGCGCTCCTGCTCACCGCCGCGCGCGTATTCGCCGCTCCTGTGGTGGCGCGACCGCTGGCCCTCCTCGACGGCTGGCTGGTCAAGCACGCCGCGAGCGCGACGGCGTGGGCCGTGGGCATCGTCGGGTTCCTGCTCGCCAGGGCCGCGCTCGGGCCGCTCTTCGGCTGAGCGAGCCTCACTCCCAGCCGCAGTAGCCGGGAAGGAAGTCGTAGAGGGCGGCCTTCTGGGCCTTGCTGAGCGGGAGGAAGTAGCTGGCGCCGTCCGGGACCTCGGGGCCGCCGACATGGACCCGGAAGAGGCTGCCGACCTTGTCGTCGGCCAGGGCGTGCGGGTCGCACCGGGCGGGCAGGACGCGCAGCTCCAGCGTGATCGGGTCGCCCGTCATCGGGTGCGGGGCGGTCCGCGGCCAGGTGGGTGTCTCGGCGGCGAGCTGGAAGAGGACGGTGCCCTCCCAGCCGTCGAAGGTGACCTCGGGGGCCTTCTCGGTCGGGGTGAAGGTGACCGGGAGGACGAACACGCTGCTGCCCTTGCCCGCTCCCTCGACCCGGGGATCCCCGACCGTGATCTCGGCCGCCTCGGTCAGGGTGCGCTCGGCGCAGTCGCGGTCGAGGAGACGGTCGACGTTGGCGTACCTGTCCTCGGCGGGGCCGGTGCTGGTGCGCCACTCCCCCGCCTCCTCGCCGGTCTCGCGCCAGGTGATGGTCACGTCGGCGTCCCCGCCCTCGCCGCACTTTCCGCGCGGCATGTCGAAGTCGAAGTCCATCTCCGGGTCGACCGGTTCCGAGCCCGTCCATCGGGCCCGGAACCGGTCGCTGTCCACCTCGAGGCGCGAGACCTCGATCGAGGATCCGGTGTCGTTGACGAGGCGTACGAACGCCTCACCGGTGTTGCGCTGGAGCCGGGTCTGATCGAGGTAGGCGGTCAGCCCGTCGGGCCAGGCCGTCTCGCGCGGCTCGGTCGTCCCACAGGCGGCCAGGGCCGTCCCGATCAGGAGACCCGCGGCGAGCACTGCGATTCGGCGCACTGCCGCAGGTTAGCGGAGTCGCGGCGCCTGTTCATGCCCCTTTCTTGAAGGTCCAGGCACCGGAGCCGATCCGGTAGGAGGTGATGCCGTTCTCGGTGCCGAGGCGCTCCGGTGCGGTCCTGCCGGGGCCGGTGGCCAGGTAGTGGCCCGCGGGGAGGCGTACGACGGCGGTGACGTTGACCGGGATCGTGGCGCGGAGAGTGACGCCGTTGCCGGTGCGGGTCCAGGCGGAGGCGACGCGGCCGCGCTGGGTGGCCACGGAGCCCTGGGCGTGGGTGAGGCCGGTGGTTGGAACGCTCAGCTCGACCTCGGCGGCGCCCGGGGCGGTCGTGCGGATGCCGAGCACCGACTCGGTGATGTCGACGATGCCGCGCGAGCCCCAGCCGTGGGAGGCGCTGTTGGCCGAGCCGCTCAGCTCCCAGGCCTCGGGAGTGAAGGTGCCGCCGTCGGCGAGCCAGCCGGCCCAGCCGTAGTCGTCCTCGTTGGTCAGCAGGTTCAGGACGCCTGCGCCGGCATCGGCGTCGGCGAGGGCCTCGAGCAGCACGTGGGCGGTCATCGGGCCCTGCTTCATCCCCTGGGCGGCGATCTGCTCACCGAGCGCGGGGACGTCCTGCGCCGGTGCGACGCCGAAGGCGATGGCGTACGAGGTCGCGTGCTGGCCGGCGTGGGCCGACTGGGTGCCGTCGGCGAGCAGGCCGTCGACGTAGGTCCCGTCGGCCTTGCGCAGCGTCTGGTTCATCCGGGCGGCGAGGGCGTCGGCGTCGGAGTTGAGTGCGGCGACCTCCTCGGCCGGGCGGTCGAGCTCCTCGCCGATCAGCGCGACCTTGCGGAGCACGTCGACGCCGAGCGCGTTGACCGTGGTCCTGGCGGCGGTGGTCATGTCGTAGCCGAAGCGGCCGTGGGCGGGCCAGTCGACGATGCCGTACAGGTACTGGCCGGAGCCGCCGGACAGGTTGGTGACCAGCCCCTGTGTCGGGCCGCTGGTGGCGATGTGGCGGCGGATGTAGCCGGCGGTTGCGGTGAGGTTGTCGTAGGCGTCCTCGAGGACGGCCTTGTCGCCGGTCTCGAGGTAGTAGCGCCAGATCCAGTCGGGGACGACCTCGGTGAAGTCGGGGATGTCGCGCTTGCCGTCGCCGTTGGGGTAGACCGCGTTGTAGCGGCCGGCGTCGTTGCCGGTGGTCCAGTAGCGCTCCTGGCTGAGCAGGAACTCCCGGATCGCCTGCCGGGAGGCGACCCGCTCACGCTGGGAGGACATCAGGCCGATCGAGATGTTGGCGGTGTCGTGCAGGAACTGGCCCTGCTCGCGCGTCGGGGTGTCGACGAAGGTCTCCTGGACGGAGTAGCGCAGCGAGCGGTCCATCAGGTCCCAGACGTCGTCGAGGGTCTCGTCGGAGCTGTCGAAGGTGGCGGCGCCGTCCTCGTCGTAGGCGGTGTGGACGACGGTCGCGGTCACGTCCTCGGTCGTGATCTCCTCACCGGCGCCCGGGACCTCGAGGTAGCGGAAGCCCAGGTGGCCGACCGCCAGGTAGTCCTGCTCGCCGGCGGCCTGGGTGTAGGGGAAGGACATGTTGGTGCTCTGCGTCGAGAGTCCCGTGGTCGAGACCCGGCCGGTGTCGGCGAGCTCGTAGCCGGCCCGGATCGGGACCTGTCGCCCGGCGACGCCGTCCTCGAAGTGCACGCCAGGCCGAGCCGGGATGATCGTGCCGAAGTCCGCGACCGGGGTGCCGTCTGCGGCTCGGAGGATGCGCTCGGGGTGGACGACGGTCTCCTCGAGCCGGGTCTGCTGGCCCTCCAGGTGGGTGAACGGCGCCACCGGGTGCGCGCCGACGACCACCGCTCCGGACCACTGGGAGTCGTCGTAGCCGGGCGCGGTCCAGTCGCCGATCTGTTGGGCCACCTGACCGTCGAGGTGCTCGATCCACAGGCCCTCGCCGTTGCGGGTGCCGACGGTGACGTACGGGCCGCGGCGGACCTTCCAGGAGCCGTCGGTGACGATCGTGGTCGTCTCACCGTCGGCGTAGGTGAGCTCGAGCTTCAGGAGTACGCCGGGGATGCCCGCGGCGCGGCCCTGGCCTCCGCTGAACCAGTGCAGCTTGACGCCGAGCGCGAGAGTCTCGCCGGGAGTGACCAGGTCGGTGACGTCCGCGGCCTGGTAGTAGCCCTCGCTCGGGTAGCCGAAGTTGCTCATCCGGTCGGCCTGCTCGCCGCCGAGGTAGAGCTCGGCGGTGTGGCTGGCGGCCAGGTAGCTGCGGGCGCTGACGATCCTGCCGTCCGGGATCTCGACCTCGGTGCGGGCCAGGGTCCACTCGTCGCGCTCCTGGGCGGGGTTGTCCGCGGTGCCCGGTGGCCTCCTGATCCAGCTCGCCCCGGCCCAGTCGGTGTCGCCGAGACCGGTCTCGAAGGCAGCCTTCGCCGACCAGCGCGAGGGGTGCTTGCGGCGGTCCCAGGTCATGACCCGCCAGGTGTAGCGGCTGCCTGGCTCGAGGGTCTCGCCGGCGTAGTCGATGTAGGACTGCTGCGCGGAGGTGACCTTGCCGGAGTTCCAGACGATCTCACCGCCGGCGTCGCGTACCTCGACCTTGTAGGCGCTCTGCACCTCGTTGGCGTCGCTGTCCTGGGGCAGCCAGCCGAACCGCGGCGTCAGGTCGGTGTTGAGCGGTCGGCTGATGTCGTCGACCGTCAGGCCGACCGGCCGGTCAGGTGCGGTGTTGCCCGGCGCTGCTCCCGAGGGGGAGATCGTTGCCGAGAGGCTGGTGACGACGAGGGCACTGGTGACGATCGCGGCCAGGCGGAGCTGCATGGGGGTCCTCCGGAGCGTGATTGATACGTTTCACTACTACCCGGAGACTATGACGGCCGTCACACAGGCGGGAAGGGCTGTGGCCGGATCCGGTCACGGATTGGCGGCAACCACCAGGACGTGGAGTGTGCGGGGGCCGTGGACGCCTTCGACGCGGTCCAGCTCGATGTCGCTGGTGGCCGAGGGGCCGCTGATCCAGGTCTGCGGGCGGGCCGGGTCGAGGAGGGCGATCGCCTCGGGGACGTCGGGGACCACCTGGTCCTCACGGACCACGCAGATGTGGGTGTCGGGGACCAGGGAGATCGCCCGGCGGCCCTGGTCGGGGGCGTGGTCGAGGACGATCGTGCCGGTCTCGGCGATGCCGACCCGGGCCTCGGTGACGACCGCCGCGATCCGGTCCAGCTCGGCCGCGGTGAGGGTGCCGTCGTCGACGATCGCGTCGGCGACCTGGATCGAGAGGCCGGGTGGGACGACCACCTGGCCGGCGGGGAGGGCGGCGGCGATCCGGTCCGCCAGGTCGCCGGGCGAGCAGCGCTCGACCACGGCACGGTAGTCGGCGACACGTTCGGCGAAGAGGTCGACGATGTCGCTGGTGACCTCCCGTGGGACCGGGGCGCTCTCCGGTCTCGTCCCCGGCTCGACGTCGGCCAGCGCCGCGCGGACGCGGGCGAGGATCTCGGTGCGTGCGTCGGTCATGGCCATCCTCAGCTCTCGTTCTTTCCACCGTCGGTGCGGTCCCACCAGGCCCGGAAGCTCTCCCCCGGCGCCTCGGGCAGGTCACGCGCGCCGAGCCAGGCCTTCGGCCCGAACCGACGCGCGAAACGCATCCCCACACCGGTGAGGCGCTCGACGGCGGAGAGGCGGCGCGAGCGCCCTAGGACGTACGCCGCACCCTTCATCGCCACGGCCTCCGGCTTCGGTACACCACCCCGATGGGCGTCGACCACCTGGGCGCGCTGGTCGACCAGGACGGAGGGGATGTCGATGCGTACCGGACAGACCTCGAAGCAGGCGCCGCACAGCGAGGACGCGTAGGGCAGCGAATCGGTCTGGTCGTCGTGCCCGACCCCCTTCAACAGGGGGTTGAGGATGGCGCCGATCGGGCCCGGGTAGACCGAGCCGTACGCATGACCGCCGGTGCGCTCGTAGACCGGGCAGACGTTGAGGCAGGCCGAGCAGCGGATGCAGCGCAGCGCCTGCCGGCCGACCTCGTCGGCCAGCGCGCGGGTGCGGCCGTTGTCGAGCAGCACGACGTGGACTTCTTGGGGGCCGTCGCCGGGGGTGACGCCGGACCACACCGAGGTGTAGGGGTTCATCCGCTCGCCTGTCGAGGAGCGCGGCAGGAGCCTGAGCATCGGGTCGAGGTCGTCCCAGCGGGAGACGACCTTCTCGATGCCGACCACCGAGATCAGCACCTCGGGCAGGGTCAGGCACATCCGGCCGTTGCCCTCGGACTCGACCACCACGAGGGTGCCGGTCTCGGCGACCGCGAAGTTGGCGCCTGAGACCCCGACCTTGGCGCGCAGGAACTTCTCGCGCAGATGCTCGCGGGCGGCAGCGGCCAGCACCGCCGGCTCGTCGGTCAGGTCGTCGGGCGCCGGGCGGCCCGCGGCCGCCATCTTGGTCCGGAAGATGTCCCGGATCTCGGCCCGGTTGCGATGGATCGCCGGGACGAGGATGTGCGATGGCAGGTCGTCGCCGAGCTGCACGATGAGCTCGGCCAGGTCGGTCTCCCAGGCCGCGATGCCCTCCTCGGCGAGCGCCTCGTTGAGCCCGATCTCCTGGGTCACCATCGACTTGACCTTCACGACCTCCTCCGCGGCATGCGCCTTCGCGATGCCCGCGACGATCGCGTTGGCCTCGGCGGCATCACGGGCCCAGTGGACGGTCGCGCCGTTGGCGGTGAGGGTCTCCTCGAGGCGTACGAGCTGGGTGTCGAGGTCGCGCAGGGCGCGCTCCTTGACCGCGGCACCGGTCAGGCGCAGCTCCTCCCAGTCGGGGACCTCGGCGACGACCTTGGCCCGCTTGGCGCGGATGGTGCCGGTCGCGTGGGCCAGGTTGTGGCGCAGCTGGGAGTCGGCGAGGGCCTCGCGCGCGGCCGTCGGGAAGGCCGGCATGCCGACGAATGTGCCAGTCATCGCAGCGCCCCCTCGGTCGAGGCGAGGATCTCGGCGAGATGGACGGTGCGTACGCCCGAACGCTGCCGGGAGAGCACGCCGCCGATGTGGGTCAGGCACGAGTTGTCGCCGGCGACCACGATCTCGGCGCCGGTCTCTCGGATGTGGCGGGCCTTGTCGGCGCCCATCGCAACCGAGGTGTCGGCGTTCTTGACCGCGAAGGTGCCGCCGAAGCCGCAGCACTGGTCGGCACCGGGCAGGTCGACGAGCCGGATCCCCCGGACCGACTCGAGCAGCCGGCGCGGCCGGTCCCCCACCCCCAGCATCCGCAGCGAGTGGCAGGTCGGGTGGTAGGTCACCCGGTGCGGGTAGTAGGCGCCCACGTCGGTCACCCCGAGCACGTCGACGAGGAACTCGGAGAGCTCGTAGATCTTCGGGGCGACCTCCGCGACGGCCCGCTCCAGGGCCTCGTCGCCGGAGCGGCGGGCCACGATCGAGTGCTGGTGCCGTGCCGAACCGGCGCACGACCCGGACGGCGTCACGACGGCGTCGTAGCCGGCGAAGGCGTCCACGAACGTACGCACCACCGGGACCGCCTCGTCCAGGTAGCCGGTGTTGACCATCGGCTGTCCGCAGCACGTCTGCGCCTGCGGGAAGTCGACCTCGACGCCCAGCCTGCGCAGCAGGCGTACGACGGCCTGACCTGTGCTCGGGTAGAGCGCATCGTTGATGCACGTGACCATCAGCGCGACTCGCATCCGGCGGCCTCCTTCGTCTGTGTCTTGGTGTCCATCACATCAGTTCAGATGAGTCCGGTGCGTACGGCCCGCACGACGGCCTCCACACTCGTCCCCGCTCCCAGCGCATCCGCGGCCGCCCGGAGACGGCGCCGCACGGTGCGCTCGGAGACACCCAGCGCACGCGCGATCCGCTCGATCGTGTAGCCCCGCGCGAACAACGCCAGCACCTCCACCTCGTCCTTGGGAAGGTCGGTGGGAGCAGATGGTCGTACGCCGCCCGAGGCTGCCACGGTTCACTCCTGTCTCAGCGTGAGGCTGACCGGCGGGTGGGTGCGGGACGCCGGGCTCATCCGGCGACGACCTTCTCGACGTAGGGCACCAGCCGCACCGGCCCGGCGAGCCCGTAGCTCTGCCTGGTCGCCACGCCGTAGACCGACGGGGTGACGGTACGCAGCCGGTTGAGCAGCGTCGAGGCCACCTCGATCTCGATCCGGTTGGAGCCGGGGACCAGGGCATGGCCCAGGTCGACGACCGGATCCATCGGGTCGCACGGCGCCAGCAGCTCACCGTTGACGCGGACCCGGAAGGTGTCGTTGACCTCGCCGAGCTCCAGGTAGGCGCCGTCCTCCGGGGTCCAGTCGGTGCCGAGGTCGAGGCTCGTGCGGTAGCGGCCGATGCCGGAGACGTCCTCGAGGCCGGCGACCTTCGACCAGGACTGTGGCGCCGTGAGGTCGCTGGTCACGACCTCCTTCGTCGTGGCGAGGTCCTTGGGGTCGGCCGGGTTCGCCGGCTTCCAGTCCTCGAGGGCGAGCGCCCAGGTCTGCGGCGTCACCGGCTCGCGGACCCGGTCGACGACGACCTTCACGGTCCGCCCGTCGGCCTTGGTGAGCTCGAAGGTGCCGGCGGTCGTCGTACGCAACGCGACGTTGGCGCCCCGCGCCACCACGGCCTGGCCAGCGGTGGCGACGGGGAGAACAGAGCGGGCCGCGCCCTTGCCCGGGGCCGCGAGAGCGACCACGGTGGACTGGCCCGGAACCAGATCGACGCTGACGCGGACCCGGTTCCCGGAACGCTCGTAGGCGGCGATCCGGGTGACCTCACCGGTCCAGGCGTCCAGCAGCCACGGCACCGCGGAGCGGTCGGTGGCGGTGAGCCAGACGTCCTGCTGCACCGGGTTGAGCCGCCGGTTCTCGGCGTGCCGGGCGTTGGCGAGGTAGTAGAGGTCGACCTTGCCGGTGACGCGGCGCACGTGCATCACCGTGGAGTCGGCGTGCTCGACGTCGCGTACGACACCGAGCTCGGCGAGCGCGCCACCGACGCCGGCCTCCAAGACGCTGCGGGTCGTCGGCAGCGCGGCGATCTTCGTCATCAGGTCGCGGACCTCGGTGACGGCGGCCTCGTCGGTGCGGCCGATCGGGGTGGCGTCGCGGCCCCAGTCCTTGCCGGCGTCGTTGACCAGGATGATCGGCAGACCCGCGCGTCCCAGGGCGAGCGCCTTGCGGGCGGCCGCCAGGTCGATGGTGACCTCACGGCTGCGGATCTTGTCGGGGCCGATGACCAGCACCTTGTAGGCCGGACCGTCGGGCGCCAGCCGCCCGTCCCTGAACCGGACGTCGTCGCGGGTGAGCAGCGCCGAGGTGATGAACGAGTGCGACCAGCCGAGCTTGGTGCCGTCGTTGGTCACCCAGAACGGGCCGATGCCGGTGGAGGCGCCGGCCTTCTGGCGCAGGAAGACGATGTCGTACGTCGGGCGACCGGTCCGCAGGACCAACTGGGTGCGGGCGAGGTAGCGCGCGATCCCGGGGATGTGCTCCCACTGCGGCGTCCGGGGTCCCCACGCCTCGCCGTAGCCGATCGCGCCGTTGTAGTAGGGCGAGAACGCGGCGAAGCCGGGCCAGGTGACGTCCGGGGCGGCGGCGTAGGGGAAGCCGTGGATCATCGCGTGGTTGACGCCCGCCGCGAAGATGCTGTTGATCGTGAACAGCGCCTGGTTCTGCGCCGTGGGGCTGGTGCTGTTGGCACCCCAGGTCGTGTTGTAGGCGGCGCCGTTGTAGCAGATCGCCTCGCAGGAGAGCACCTGCTTGCCGGCGATGTCGCGGCCGCCGGCCATGACCCGGTAGTCGTCGAGGTTCTTGAAGCCCAGCGACTCGGTCTCGGCGATGTCGAGCAGCGCGGAGTGCTCGGTGGCGTCGGTCTCCAGGCCGTACGCCTGGATCCGCAGGCCCATCCCGAGCGAGCGCGCGAACCGCTGCATCGGCAGCAGGTGGTGGTCGCGGTAGAGGTCGGAGAGGACCTGGTTGAAGTCGTCGCGCACCTGGTTCGTACGCAGCGAGTCGGTCGTCGCGGGAGCGCCGGGTGTGCCGAGGGCGAAGCGGTAGGCCTCGTCGACCTCGAGCACCACCGGGAGGAACGGCTCGAGGTCGTAGCCGGCCCGGGTGCGGAACTCCTCGAGCAGCTTCGGCGTCCAGATCGTGGCGTCCGACTCGATCTCGAGGGAGTCCTCGAAGAGGTAGCCGCCCGCGGCCTTCAGCAGGCTGCGCATCTGCTTGTCGAGGATCGTGTCCTGCCACAGGTCGACGACGGCCCGGGTGCCGGCCTCGCTGAAGTGGTCGACGACGTAGGAGCGCGGCGAGGTGTGCGGGCCGGCCTCGGGCTCCTGCCCGCTCCCCCGGCGCCAGGTGGCGAGGACGACCCAGGAGCCGGCCGGGTCGGCCGGCGCGGTCCAGGTCAGCCGGTTCTGGCTCACCTGGGCGGAGAGGTCGAGGTAGGAGTCGGGGTCGATGGTGGTGATCGAGGAGGTGCTGGCCGTGATCCGGTGCGCCTGGACGGTGACCAGCTCGACCCGGTCACCGTGGGACTCCCCCTGCGGAGCGGGGAGCACGTCGTCGAAGGTCTGTCCGGCGGCGACGTCGACCCGCCCGTAGGCGAGCTCGCTGCAGGCCGCGTCGTCGTCGGGGGTGATCGTGGAGACCGCGGCCGGCCAGGAGGGGCCGACGGTCAGGTCGATGCGTACGTCCCGCTTCGCGCCCCGCGCCAGCGCCGCCTTCACACCGGCGACCCAGGACGGGCTGCCCCAGCCGTACTTCGCCACGTCGACCTCGATGCCACGGGCACGCAGGCTGTGGGTGACCACCGCGACCTCGAGCACACCGAATCCGGCGTCGGCGACGGTGTCGACCTCGCGGGCGACCTCGGCCGGATCGACCAGGCCGTAGGGCCACCACCAGCGGAAGCCCGCCGCCGAGGCGGTGCCGGGCTTGCGGAACGCCTTGGTGAGGTCGTCCGGGAGGCCGGCGGTGCCCGGCGACCCGGCGTACGCGGGGGTGCTGCCGAGGGCACCGGCGACGGCAGCCGTGCCGAGGGTGGCGGCCGCGGCGCCGAAGAGGGCGCGGCGGCTGAGTCGGGCGGTGGAGAAGGAGTCGGTCATGGGGGTGCCTTCGGGGAGCAGGGTCAGGAGATGCGGGCCTCAGCGGCGGCCCAGTCGAGGCCGTCGCGCGGCTCGAAGCGGCGTACGTCGTAGGAGCGGCGGACCAGGTCCCGCATCGCGGGGAGGTCGGGCAGGTCGGCCCCGAGGGACCTGCCTTGGATCAGTACGTTCCCGAGAGCGGCCGCCTCGACCGGACCGGCGAGAACCGGAAGGCCGCAGGCGTCCGCGGTGAGCTGGCAGAGCAGCTCGTTCTGGGAGCCGCCGCCGACGACGTGGACGACCTCGGGCGAGGTGCCCGCGAGGGCGGCAGCGGTGCGGACGTGACGTCGGTAGGCGACAGCGAGGCTGTCGAGGATGCAGCGGGTGATCGCGGCAGGCGAGTGCGGGATCGCCTCGTCGGACTCCGCGGCCAGAGCGGCGATGCGCTCGGGCATCGGGTCGGCCGACGTGCTCGGGAAGAGCAGTCGCGGGTCGTTGATGTCGACGACCGTACGCAGCGGCTCGAGCTCCGCCGCGGCTGCGAGCAGCGAGCGGAGCTCGGCGCCCTGGTAGCGACGCTCGCTCCACGAGCGCAGCGACTCGGACAGGACCCACAGGCCCATCACGTTCTTGAGGAAGCGGATGGTGCCGTCGACGCCGACCTCGTTGGTGAAGTCGGCGAGCCGGGCGTCCTCGGTCAGCACGGGCCGGTCGAGCTCGAGGCCGACCAGGGACCAGGTGCCCGAGGAGATGTAAGCGAAGTCGCGGGCCTCCGCGGGGACCGCGACGACCGCCGAGGCGGTGTCGTGGGAGCCCACTGCCACCACGGGCACCTCGGCCGAGGCACCCAGGTCCTCGGCGACGTCGGGCAGCAGCGGCCCGAGAAGAGAGCCCGGGTCCCGAAGGGGCGGGAGGACCCCTTCGGGAAGCCCGAGCTCCCGGCACAGGTCGACCGCCCAGACGCCCTGCCGGACGTCGTAGAGCTGGGTGGTCGAGGCGTTGGTGCGCTCGGCGCCGATCGCACCGGTGAGCCAGTAGCCGAGCAGGTCCGGCAGCAGCAGCATCGTCTCGGCGGCGTCGAACGCGGTGGTGCCGCGGGCCGCGACCAGCTGGTAGATCGTGTTGAACGGGAGCTGCTGGATGCCGGTAGTGCCGTAGAGCGTGGCCGCACCGATCTGGGCGACCACCTTCTCGGCGATCCCCTCGACGCGGGCGTCGCGGTGGCTGAAGACCTGGCCGAGCAGCTGGCCGTCGTGGTCCAGCAGCCCGTGGTCGATGGCCCAGGAGTCGATGCCGATGCCGTGCAGCGGTCCGGTCCCGGCCACCTCACGGATGCCGGTGAGCACCTCGCGATGGATGCCGAGCACGTCCCAGAAGAGCGAGCCGCGGACGCGTACCGCTCCGTTGGGGAAGCGGTGCAGCTCGTTGATCTCGACCCGGTCGCCACCGATCCGGCCGGACATCACCCGGCCGGAGGTGGCACCCAGGTCGACGGCGGCGACTCTGACTGCGGGGTTCATCGCAAGAAGGCCGCGGCGACGCCGGCGTCGACGGGGACGTGCAGGCCGGTGGTGTGGGTCAGGTCGGGGCCGCAGAGCACGAAGACGGCGTTGGCGATGTTCTCCGGGAGCACCTCGCGCTTGAGCAGGGTGCGCTGGGCGTAGAACTTCCCGAGCTCCTCCTCCTTGACCCCGTAGACCTCCGCGCGCTTGGCGCCCCAGCCGCCGGCGAAGATGCCGGAGCCCTGGACCACGCCGTCGGGGTTGATGCCGTTGACCTTGACGCCGTGCTCACCGAGCTCGGCGGCCAGCAGGCGTACCTGGTGGGCCTGGTCGGCCTTGGCGGCGCCGTAGGCGACGTTGTTCGGCCCGGCGAAGAGCGAGTTCTTCGAGGAGATGTAGACGATGTCGCCGCCCATCTCCTGCTCGATCAGCACCTTCGCTGCGGCCTTGGAGACCAGGAACGAGCCCTTGGCCATCACGTCGTGCTGCAGGTCCCAGTCGCGCTCGGTGGTCTCCAGCAGCGACTTCGACAGCGACAGGCCGGCGTTGTTGACGATCAGGTCGACACCGCCGAAGGCGAGCACCGCGGCGTCGAACATCGCCTGTACGGCGGCCTCGTTCGAGACGTCGGCTGCGAGACCCACGGCGACATCGCTGTTTCCGATCTCCTCTGCCGCCGCCTGGGCCTTGGCGAGGTCGAGGTCCGCGATCACGACGCAGGCACCCTCGGCCGCGAGCCGCTGGGCGGTGGCCTTGCCGATGCCGGAGGCGGCGCCGGTGACCAGGGCGACCCTGGTCGCGAGCGGCTTGGGGGCGGGCATCCGCTGGAGCTTGGCCTCCTCGAGCGCCCAGTACTCGATCCGGAACTTCTCCGACTCGTCGATCGGGGCGTACGTCGAGAGCCCCTCGGCACCGCGCATCACGTTGATCGCGTTGACGTAGAACTCCCCCGCCACCCGGGCGGTCTGCTTGTTCTTGCCGAAGGAGAACATGCCGACACCGGGGACCAGGACGATGAGCGGGTCCTTGCCGCGGATCGCGGGGCTGTTCGCGTCGGCGTGCCGGTCGTAGTAGCCCTGGTAGTCCTCGCGGTAGCTGACCGCGAGCTCCTTGAGGCGGGCGATGCTGTCCTCGACGGAGGCGGAGGCCGGGAGGTCGAGGACCAGCGGCTTGACCTTGGTGCGCAGGAAGTGGTCGGGGCAGGAGGTGCCGAGCTCGGCCAGACGCGGGTGCGTCTCGCTGGCCAGGAAGTCGAGGACCACCTCGGAGTCGGTGAAGTGGCCGACCATCGGCTGGTCCGCCGAGGCGATGCCACGGATCGTGGGAGCCAGAGCAGCAGCCCTCGTACGCCGCTCCGCCTCGTCCAGGGGCGCGTAGCCGTCGAGCGCGGGGCCGAACGGCTCCGCCTTGCTGTGCTCGGCGATGTAGGCGGCGGCCGTGTCGATGATCCAGAGCGAGTTCTTCTCGGCCTCCTCGGAGGTGTCGCCCCAGGCGGTGATGCCGTGGCCGCCGAGGATGCAGCCGACCGCCTGCGGGTTCTTCGCCTTGATCTCGGCGATGTCGAGGCCGAGCTGGAAGCCGGGACGACGCCACGGCACCCAGACGACCTGGTCGCCGAAGATGCTCGCGGTCAGCGCCTCGCCGTCAGCGGCGGTCGCGATCGCGATGCCGGAGTCGGGGTGGAGGTGGTCGACGTGCTCGGCGTCGACGAGGCCGTGCATCGCGGTGTCGATCGAGGGGGCCGCCCCGCCCTTGCCGTGCAGGCAGTAGTCGAACGCGGCGACCATCTCGTCCTCGCGCTCCACGCCCGGGTAGACGTCGACGAGCGCGCGCATCCGGTCGAGCCGGAGCACGGCCAGGCCGCTCTCCTTCAGGGTGCCGAGGTCACCGCCGGAGCCCTTCACCCAGAGCAGCTCGACGTCCTGGCCCGTCACCGGGTCGGTCGCGGTGCCCTTGGCGGAGGTGTTGCCGCCGGCGTAGTTGGTGTTCTTCGGATCCGCGCCGAGACGGTTCGAGCGCGCGATCAGGTCTTCTGCAGTGGTCATGGTTTGTCAGTTCCATCCAGCCTGGGTGCCGCCGACTCGGGCGGTTTCGATCTGTTCCTGGTAGCCGCTGGCGAGGTAGGCGCGCATCGGGTTCGCGGCCAGGCCGCGCTCCTCACGCCACCCGCCGAGGTCGGCGCGTACGTCGGTGTAGAAGGCGTCCATGAAGATTTCGTTGGCCAGGAGTACGTCGCCGTCCTCCTGCGCCTTGGCGAGAGCGTCGGTGTCGAGGAGGAGTGCCCGCGCGGACATCTCCTGGACGTTGAGCACGGACCGGATCTGGCCCGGGATCTTCTTCTCGATGTTGTGGCACTGGTCGAGCATGAAGGCGACCCCGCCCTCGGCCACGGGCTTGAACCCGCCGCCGCGGACCACCTCGACGAGGATCCGGAAGAGCTGGAACGGGTCGGCCGCGCCGACGATCAGGTCGTCGTCGGCGTAGAAGCGACTGTTGAAGTCGAAGGAGCCGAGCTTCCCCAGCCGCAGCAGCTGCATCACGATGAACTCGATGTTGGTGCCGGGAGCGTGGTGGCCGGTGTCGAGGCAGACGACGGCCCGGTCACCGAGGGCGCTGACCTGGGCGAACGACGTGCCCCAGTCGGGGACGTCGGTGTGGTAGAACGCCGGCTCGAAGAACTTGTACTCCAGCACCAGGCGCTGCTCCTCGCCGAGGCGCTCGTAGATGGTCGCGAGCGACTCGGCGAGCCGGTCCTGACGGCCGCGCATGTCGGCCTGGCCCGGGTAGTTGGACCCCTCGGCGAGCCAGATCTTCAGGTCACGCGAGCCGGTCGCGTCCATCACCTCGATGCACTCGAAGTGGTGGTCGATCGCCTTCTGCCGGATCTTCGCGTCGGTGTGGGTGAGCGCACCGAACTTGTAGTCGTCGTCCTGGAAGGTGTTGGAGTTGATCGTGCCGAGCGCGATCCCCTGGTCCTCGGCATAGCCGCGCAGCGCCGCGTAGTCATCGACCCTGTCCCAGGGGATGTGCAGCGCGACGCTCGGCGCCAGGCCGGTGAAGCGGTGGACGGTGGCCGCGTCGGCGACCTTCTCCTCGGGGGTGCGCGGGGTGCCGGGGGTGCCGAAGACCTTGAACCGGGTCCCCGAGTTTCCGTAGGCCCACGAGGGGACCTCGATCTCGAGGGCGGCCAGGTCGCCCGAGATCTGGTCGAACGTCGTCATCGGAGAGCCTCTCTGTGTGCGGTTGAAAGGTTTCAAAGCGCGCATCCGACGTTAGTGGCGCACGTCACTTGCGTCAAGAGGAGGCAGGCTTTCGTTGCGTTTCAGTTTTCGCGCCAGCGCTCCCGCACCCACTCGAACCAGAGGTCAGTCGCGACCGAACTGGTCCTCGAGGTGGAAGACCTCCTCGAGGCGGAGGAAGCCCTCGTCGGGCGCGACGCCGTCGAGGTCCTCGAAGAACTCCGCCATCTCCGCCTGCCACCGAGCATTGACCTCGGTGGCCGCCATACCCGCCTGAGCAGCCTCGATGGAGGGGGTCTCGACGTAGCCGATGAGCAGGCCGTCGGGGCGGAGGAACAGGGAGTAGTTGTGCCACCCGGTCTCCGCGAGCGCCCGGAGCATGTCGGGCCAGACCGCGGCATGGCGCCGCTTGTACTCCTCGATGCGCTCGGGCTTGACCTGCAGCTGGAAGCAGACGCGCTCCATGACGACCTCCGATGAAACGATTTAGGCATGGACGCTAATGAGCATGTCCGACATCGGTCAATCCGGGTAGCGTCCCTTCCTCGTCACAGCGCCGCGCACGGCCTATGCTGCGATTTAACGTTTCAGGAAGGAGCCCAGGTGGCGATCACCCCAGCTGCGGGTTCACCGCGCAGCGCCTCGGTCAAGGATGTCGCGGCCACCGCAGGCGTCTCCCTCGGCACGGTGTCCAACGTGCTCAACCGCCCCGAGCGGGTCAGCCGAACAACACGCGAGCGGGTCGAGCGTGCGATGGCCGACCTCGGCTTCGTACGCAACGAGTCCGCGCGCTCGCTGCGCACCGGCAGCACCCAGTCGCTGGCCTACGTCATGCTCGACGCCGGCAACCCGTTCTTCACCGACGTCGCCCAGGGCATCGAGCTGGCCGCCGAGGCGGCCGGGCTCTCGCTGTTCCTGTGCAACAGCGACGGACGCTCGGCCCGCGAGGGCGCCCACCTGGCCCACCTGCAGCAGCAGCGGGTCCAGGGCATCCTGATCACCCCCGTCGACCCCGACGACCCGCAGCTCGACCAGCTGATCGAGCGGGGCACCCCCGTCGTCATCGTCGACCGCACCCGGGCGGGGTCGTCGTTCTGCTCCGTCGCCGTCGACGACGTCCTGGGCGGGCGACTGGCCGTCGAGCACCTCATCGACGCCGGCCACAAGCGGGTGGCGTACGTCGGTGGGCCGGAGTCGATCGGACAGGTCCGCGACCGCGGCGAGGGCGCCCGGCAGGCCTGGGCCGAGGCCGGACTGCCTCCCGAGGACCTCGTCATGCTCTCCTGCGAGGCCCCGACCGTGGCCTGTGGCCGCGCCGCCGGCGAGCGGCTCGTCGGGCTGCCCGCCCGGCGCCGTCCGACCGCCGCGTTCTGCGCCAACGACCTGCTCGCGCTCGGGCTGCTCCAGCAGACGATCTCCAGCGGCCGCACCGTACCCGGCGACCTCGCGATCGTCGGCTACGACGACATCGAGTTCGCCGCCGCCGCAGCGGTGCCCTTGACCTCCGTACGCCAGCCCCGCCACGACCTCGGCCGCCGCGCCGCCGAGCTGCTCCTCGACGAGGTCGGCGACCCCAACCACCAGCACGAACAGGTCGTCTTCACCCCCGAGCTCATCGCCCGCGCCTCCACCCTCGGACGCCCCTGACCGCCGACTCGGCGCATCTGTCCCAGGTTCAAGCGCCGAGTCGGCGCGACTGTCCCGCCATACCGCGTCGGGGGGGGGGGGGGGGGCCCCCCCCCGGCGGCCCCCCCCCCCCCCCCCGCCCCCCCACACCCCCCCCCCCCCCCCCGCCCCCCCAACCCCCACCCCAACACCCCCCCCCCCCACA
>NZ_JBIWNX010000027.1:0-49602 GCF_044767415.1 Nocardioides sp. NPDC101246 | reverse complement strand
GCCCGGCCCCCCCCCCCCCCCCGCCCCCGTCCCCCCCCGCCTCGGCCGCCGGCCGGCCGGGGGGGGGGGGGGGGGGCCCCCCCCGGGGGGGGGGCCCCCCCCCCCCCCGGGCCCCCCCCCCCACAACTACAGATTCGACCCGCCACAACTGCAGATTCGGCGGGAGGGGTCAGGCCTCGCGAACCACATCCATGGTGCGGTCGCCGAACTTGACCTTGTCGCCGTCGACGAGAGCCGCGGGGCGGCGGGCGCCGAGGGCTCGTGCGGCACCCTGGCGGATCAGGGTGGTGCCGTTGGTGGAGCCGCGGTCCATGACCACGAGGGTGCCGTCAGCTGCGATCTGGAACTGAGCGTGGGTCTTGGACAGCGACATGTCGCTCGAGGAGAGGGCCACCCGGTGGGCGACCTCCTCGCCGGGACGCGGCTCGGGGCCGCGACCGACGATCGCGAGACCCTCGACGACGAAGCTCTGGCCGGTGTCGAACGTGACCCGCCAGCGAGCTGTCGCCGCGGGCTGCGGAGCAGGCACGGGAGGCGGCGGAGGAGCCGGCTGCGCCACCGGAGGAGGCGGGGGCGCGGGAGTCGGCGCGGGAGTCGGCGGGACGGGGGCCGGCGGCATCGGAGCCGCAGGCGTCTGACGGGGGATCATCCCCGGAACGATGGTCTGCGCCGCCTGGGCTTCGGCCGCGGCCTGAGCGGCAGCAGACTGGGCCGCGGCCTGAGCCGCCGCGCTCTGGGTCGGGGCGGCCGGGGTCTGCGGCCGCTCGGCCCGCTCCGGAGTCGCCTCGGCCTGCTTCAGGCGCATGGTGGTCAGGTTGACGATGCGGCGCGGCGCCGGGGCCTCTTCCTCGGCCTCGACGACCACCGGAGGACGTACGTCGACCACGACCGAGCCCGCACGACGGTCGTGCCACCCCTGGCGCCGGCCGCGGTCGTCCATCGCGGCGACCCAGGCGAAGGTGGCGGTCCCGATGCCGAGCGTCGGGATCGTGCAGAGGCCGAGCAGGGCCTGGCGTACGAACGCCTTGCCGACGCCGATCGGGCGGCCCGCGGCTCCGGAGTCATCGCTGACCACGCGGAGCCCGAGGGCCATCTTCCCGGGGGTCTTGCCCCCGGAGCCGGTGAGTACGGTGCCGACCAGCCAGACCGCCAGCACCACGCTGGCGATCAGCGCGACCCCAAGCAGGAGCTCGTCGTTGCGGAAGAAGATCAGCCACGCCAGGAAACCGGCTGCGGCGAAGATCGCCCACGCGATCACCCGATCGATGGCGAAGGCGTAGAACCGACGGTCCGGCTCCGCAATGGCAGCCTCGACCGCTGGGGCCTGAAGCCCCGCCACGCTCATGCCGCCGCCCCCACGATGGAGGACGGCGGCATCAGCGAAAGCGCATGGATCACGGGTTGGTCACCCGGATCGTCAGGCTGTCACCGAGGTCGATGACGGCACCCGGCATGAGCTGGACGGGTACGCCGGGGCGCAGGTCCTCCGGGCCGAGACCGGGCTGGACCAGCACGGTGCCGTTGGTCGAGCCGAGGTCGGTGACCACCGCTGCGCCGTGGTCGACCCCGGCACCGGGACGGATCTCGCAGTGGGTCGAGGAGATCTCCTGGTGGGGGCTCGGCACGGTCACCAGCATCGGCTGCTCGGTGGGCGTGAACCGGCTCGCCTCCGGCGCGCGGCCGACGAGGACGACCCGGTCGACCTCGACGCGGTCGCCGCTGGAGAACTCCAGGCGCGCGACCGGGTAGGCGGTCACCTTCGGGGCCTCGGGCTGGCCGGGGATCCCGGCGAGACCGGCGTTGAGGTCCTCGCCGACGCCGATGCGGGTCAGACCGTCGTGGTCGTCCTCATCGGGGTTGGGCTCCTCCCAGACCGGCTCGTCGTGGGTCTCCGGGATGGGAGCCACGGGCGGAGCCGGCGGCGCGGGCGGGGCCGGGAACGCGGGCGGGGCCGGGGGCGCCGGCGGGATGTCGGTCAGCGGGGCGTCGGCAGGCGGGCCGTCGAAGGACGGTGCCTCGATCGGGGCGTCGCTCGGCGCAGCATCGATCAGGCCCTCGGCCGGCGCCTCCTCGTATGGAGCGGGCGGCGCGTCCACCGGAGGCGGCGGAGGCGTCGTCAGCGGCGGCGGAGGCGGCATCGACGGCGGACCGAAGCCGGGCGCCTGGGCAGACGCGGGCTCGTCGTAGGACTCGGGCCCGTCATAGGACTCGGGCTCGTCGTAGGAGTGCTCGTCGACGGCCTCGAGGATCTCGGTCTCGGCGTCGGGGGCGACGTCGTCCATGTCGGCCACGGGCTCCGGGGAGACCGCGGAGGGCCCGAAGGAGGACGCCACGGCAGCGGCGTGCTCGTCGCTGGCGTAGTCGTCCTCGTAACCGCCGGCAGCGGGCTCCGGGAAGTCCTGGTCGTCGGTGTCCTGGGAGGCGGCCGGCATCTCGAACGCCTCGGTCGGCTCGGTCAGGTCGTCGTGACGCGGCGCGGAGGCCTCGCCGGACTCGTCGCCGCGGTTGACCGAGATCGGCTCGTCCTCGGAGTCCGCGTCGAAGTCGGAGTCGGAGTCCGGGCCGAGGTCTGCCTCGAAGTCGGTCTCCGACTCCGAGTCGGCCTCGAGACCGGGGAGGTCACCCGAGACCGGGATCGGCGGAACGACCGTGAGCGAGGGCGGAGCCGCGACCGGCTCGTCCTCGTCGAGACCCTGCTCCTCGGCGGATTCCAGGTCGTCGGCGGAGTCGGCGTAGGTCTCCTCGGGAAGAGGATCGGTGAGCGGGTCGGCCTGGGCCGGCTCGTCGACGCCGTCGTCGGCGCCCTCCTCGACCGCCACCGGGGCAGCGACGAAACCGGCGCGGCTCTCCGGCGAGTCGTCCTGGGTGGACTCCGGGGCCGGCGGCGGAACCTCGAGACCCGAGACCCGCAGCAGGCCACCGAGCGCCGTCATCGGCTCACCGGTCGCACCCTCCTCGCCGAGCGAGACGGACATCCTGGTGACACCCTCGAGAGTGCGCTCGACCCACGTCTTCGACGACGAGCCGTCGACCTCGACGGCGCCCTCGCCGGCCTCGAACGAGACCACGGACGGGCCGCGCACGACCGTGCGTACGCTTCCACCTTCAGGCGTCACGTCCCCGGAGATGAGGACGAAGCCCGGCAACGAGCTCAGCCCGGTCGCGACGAGCGCGTCGAGCACCTCGTCGAACCCGGCACCGTCGTCGACGAGCGCCCACAGCGCGCCCGCACGGCTCTTCTCCGAGGGCGGGAGCAGCACCGTGGCGCTCTCACCGATGATGCCGAACCATGTGCCCGGCATGTAGGACGTGCTTGCGATGGTTGCTGGCTCACTCATGGCAGCACTCCTAGCTTCTGCTCCATACTCACCCTTTGTTGCTCCGAGTCATACGGGTTCTCCTCGGTCAATCCCATCACATCGACCACGACGGCGGTGGCGTTGTCCCGGCCACCCGCCTCGACCGCGGCGGCGACCAGCTTCTCGGCCGTGTCGCGGGCATCGGTGTCCTCCGCGGCAAGGATGTCGGCGATCTCAGCATCCGAGATCATTCCGCTCACGCCGTCGGAGCACAGCATCAGCCGGGCGCCCACGGGCAGGGTCACCTGGAAGATGTCGGGGACCGCCGGGGCCATCCCGCCCAGCGCCCTGGTCACCACGTTGCGCTCCGGGTGGTGCTCGGCCTGCTCGCGCGTGATCTGCCCCGAGTCGACCAGCTCCTGGACCAGGCTGTGGTCGCGGCTGAGCTGGCTCAGCGTGCCGTCGAAGTATCGGTAGATGCGCGAGTCGCCGACGTTGAGCAGGATCCACAACGGGCTGCTTCCGCCGTCGGCGATCAGAGCCGCGGCGCAGGTGGTGCCGGACTGGTAGTCCGAGGCCCCGCGCGAGCGCTGCTCGAGCGCGAAGGCCACGATCCGGTCCTGTGCCGCCTGGAGGGCCTCGACCATCGCCTGGCTGCCGGACTCGGAGACGTAATGGGTGCCGCCGAGCTTGGCGAACTCCTGGATCACCATCTCGCTGGCGATGTCACCACCGTCGTGGCCGCCCATCCCGTCCGCGACGACGAAGACCGGTGGCTCGGCCACATGGGAGTCCTCGTTGACCTTCCGCACCTGGCCGACATCTGTCGCGGCCCCGTGCGCGATCACTACTTTCCTGGACATCTCGCCCCCTAGGCCTGCCGGGATAGCGTGATGCCGATGGACACAGGCTTCCGCTCACTCGCAGACCAGTTGCGCTCTTGGCCCACAGAGCGCGTCTCACGCCTGCTTCTTGCTCGTCCTGATCTCGCCACGCCGTCCCCTCATGACTCCGGCCAACTCGCCGCCCGAGCAGCCACTCGCACATCCTTGCACTACGCGATGGATGACCTTAACCATCTCGAGCTGATCGTGCTTGATGCCGTTGTCCTCGCGAATCAAACCACCAAAGCCCACTTATCTTCCATGGTGAATGCCGAAGTGGACGCCGCGACACGGGCACTTTCTCATCTGGAGGACACCTGCCTGGTGTGGCAGTCCCTCGACGGCGTGCGCGCGGTGACCGGTGTCGCGGCCCTGCTGCGAGGCTCGCCCGGCACCTCCGGGCTGCAGCCGTTCGCCGCTGACCAGGGAGAAGGCGTACGCAGTCTGCCTGCTGTGTCCGCCGAGGCGCGCGCGATGCTGGAGGCCGTCGACGCCGGCGGCGGCCAGGCCTCGTCCTCCCGCGCGCGCCCGGGCGTATCCGTGGCCGAGGCGGCCGGACCGGCGGAGGAGCTGATCGCCCACGGGCTGCTGGTGTCCTCGGGCGACGGCATGCTGACCCTGCCCGGCGAGGTCGGGATCACACTGCGGGGCGGGCGGACGACGCTCGCCCCCGTGGACGTCCCGCCGCCCCTGCCGACCTCGTCGCGGGCGTCCGCGCTGGTCGACCGGGCGGCCGCGGGCGCCGCCTTCGAGCTCGTACGCAACCTCGAGCTGCTCCTCGACGCCTGGAGCGCGGTGCCACCCCGGTCGCTGCGTGGCGGGGCGGGGCTGACGGTCCGCGACCTCAAGACGACCGCCGAGCGGCTCCATGTCACCGAGCCGGCCGCGGCGCTGCTGATCGAGGTCGCCTGGGCCTCGGGCCTGCTCGCGCTGGGCACCGACGAGGAGGGCGATCCGTCCTGGATGCCGACCGAGCTCTTCGACCAGTGGCTCCAGCAGCCCCTGGCGGCCCGCTGGGCGCACGTGGCGGGCGCCTGGCTGGCCTCTCCACGGCTTCCCGGGCTCGTCGGCCAGCGCGACCCCGCCGGGAAGACCTGGAACGCGCTGGCGCCAGATCTTGCGGGCGCCTCGGCCGTCGAGACCCGGAGGCTGACGCTCGGTCTGCTCGCCGGGCTCCCGGACGGCGAGGTGCTGGCGGCCGGCACCGGCCCTGCATCGATCGTCACCCGCCTCGCCTGGGAGCGACCGCGCCGGCCGCGCACCCGCACCGAGTCCCGCGAGGCACTGGTGGACTGGACGCTCACCGAGGCGCAGACCCTCGGGATCGCCGCGTTCGGAGGGCTGGCTGCGTACGGTCGGCTGCTGGTGGCCGGCGAGGACCCGGTCCCGACCCTGGCCGGGCTGCTGCCGGAGCCGGTGGACCACGTGCTGCTCCAGGGCGACCTGACCGCGGTCGCGCCGGGGCCGCTGGAGCCCGCGCTGGCCCGCACGCTGGCCGTGGTGGCCACGGTGGAGTCGCACGGCGGGGCGACGGTCTACCGGTTCACCAAGGAGTCGGTGCGCCGGGCCATGGACCGCGGCTGGACCGCCACCGAGATCCACGCGTTCCTCACCGCCGCCTCCCGCACCCCCGTCCCGCAGGCGCTGACCTACCTGGTCGACGACACCGCGCGTACGTTCGGGACGGTCCGGGTCGGGTTCGCCGCCGCCTATCTGCGCAGTGACGACGAGGCCGCGCTGGCCGAGCTGCTGGCCCACCCGGCGGCCGACTCCCTGGGGCTGCGACGGCTGGCGCCGACGGTGGTCGTCAGCACCGTCGCGCTCGACTCGCTCCTCCCCCGGCTGCGCGAGCTGGGCCTGGCCCCGGTCGTCGAGGCCCCCGACGGATCCGTCCACGTGGCGCGCTCCGACACCAAGCGCGCCAAGGCCCGCAACAGCCAGCGTCCGGCCGGCGCCCAGGAGGCCCACCTCGCCGCTCGCGCGACAGCGGTCGCGGCCAGGATCAAGGCGGGCGACGAGACCGCCGCCTCCCGCCCGACGCCGGCCGAGCCGGCCTCCACCATGGCGATCCTGCACGAGGCCATCGACGCCGGGGAGCAGGTCGTGATCTCCTACGTCGACGGGCGCGGGGTCGCCGGCGAGGCTCGCGTCGAGCCGTTGGGGATCGACGGCGGCTCGCTCGCGGCCAGGGTCGAGGAGGACGTACGTTCCTTCGCGCTGTCGCGGATCAGGAGTGTCCGGCCGGGGTCGTGACCTTCGGCTCGGCCTCCGCGGGATTCTCCGGCTCCCCGGACCTCCGGCGACCGCGCCAGAGCATGCGGCCACGGGTCTCCCACTGGGAGAGCGCGACGGCGAGGATGAGCGCGACGCCGTAGAAGAGGTCGTTGACCCAGCGAGGTGAGCCACCGAGCTGGAGGCCCTTGATGCCGACGGCGAGGACGTACATCGCCACCAGCGTGCCCCACACGTTGAACCGTCCGCCCCGGAACTGGGTCGACCCCAGGAACACCGCCGTCAGCGCGGGGAGGAGGAACGACGGCCCGACGGTCGGGTCGCCGGCGTTGAGGCGGCTGGTGAGGAGGGCACCGGCCAGCGCGGAGATCGCGCCGCCGGCCATCAGCGCGCCGGTCTGGATCCGGGTCACGCCGACTCCGGCGAGCCGGGCCGAGTCGGGGTTGAACCCGGAGGCGTACATCCGGCGGCCGACGGGCGTGCGCTCGAGCACGTACCAGCTCACCAGGGCGACCGCGAACAGGATGTAGACCGGCACCGTGACGCCCGCCCACTGCGTCGTGGCCAGGGTCCGGTAGGAGGGACCGAGGTCGAGGATCTGCTGGCTGCCGGAGACCCATGCCATCCCGGCGAGCAGGATCGAGCTCATCGCCAGGGTCGCCACGATCGGCTCGACCCGCAGCCTGGTGATGACGACCGCGGTGACCCAGCCGATCAGCGCCCCGACCACCAGCACCAGCGGGAGCTGGACCGCGATCGGCAGACCTGCCTTGGCCAGCAACCAGGCCGACAGGATCGCGGTGAAGCCGACCTGCGCCCCGATCGCCAGGTTGAGCGAGCCGGTGACCAGCGGGATCAGCGCGGCGAGGGCGGCCAGCCCGGTGAGCGCCTCGGCGTCGAGGATCGAGCGCCACACGCCGACCTGGAGGAACCGGTCCGGGATCCAGATCGAGAAGACGACGAACATCACCACGAAGATGTAGACGGCGCTGATGTTGCGGAAGGAGAGTGCACGCAGGTTCACGATGGTCCTTGGTTCTTCTGGATCTCTGGGTTGTCGGGCGTCAGGCCGTAGCCCTCGACGAGCAGGCGATGCTCGGTGAGCGCGTCGCCGGCCAGCTCGGCGACGAGACGGCCGTCTCGCAGGACGAGCACGCGGTCGCAGATCCGCAGCAGCTCCTTGGTGTCCGAGGAGCTCACCAGCACCGCGGTCCCGTTGGCCGCGGCCTGCCCGACCGCCTCGTAGATGGTGGTCTTGGCACCGATGTCGACACCCTGGGTCGGCTCGTCGAGCAGCAGAACCAGCGGGTCGTCGCGCAGCCACCGGGCCAGCACGATCTTCTGCTGGTTGCCCCCGCTGAACAGGCCGAACCGCTGCTCGGTGCGATGCGGACGTACGTCGTACGCCGCCAGCCGGCGCTCCGCCTCCGCCCGCTCCCGGCGGGTGCTGATCGCCCCGCCCGCGCCTCGGACGGTGCGCATCTGCGGCAGGGTGAGGTTCTCCCGGGCGCTCATCTGCGCGGTGGAGCCGTGCCTGGCGCGATCGCCCGGGACGAAGGCGACCTTGCGCCGGATGCTGGTCGCCGGGGTGGGCGCCAGGACGACCGCTCCGCCGACGGTGAAGGTCCCCGCGTGGGACGGCACCGCACCGAAGAGCAGCGACGGCACCGCCTCCCGGCCCGAGCCGAGCACGCCGGCGACGCCGACCACCTCACCGGCGTGCAGGTCGAGGTCGAGGTTCTCGATGGCGCCGCCCCGCAGGCCACGCACGCTCAGGACCGGGTCGGTGCTGCGTACGTCCTGGGGTTGGTGGGCCTCGATCTCCGCCGGGGTGGCGCCGGTGATGAGCTCGACGAGCCGGTCGTGGTCGAGGCCGTCTACCGGCTCGGCGGCGACGACTCGTCCGTCGCGCAGCACGACGACCCGGTCGGCGAGCGCCAGGACCTCGTCGAGACGGTGCGAGATGAACATGACCCCCGCCCCCTCGGCAGCGAGACGGCGGACCGCGGAGAAGAGGACCTCCACCTCGGCGCCGTGGAGCGACTCGGTGGGCTCGTCGAGGACGAGCACGTTGCGCGGGTGCGTCCAGCCGTCCAGGGCGCGCGCGATCGCGACGATCGCGCGCTGGCCGGGGGTCAGGGACGCGACCGGGACGGTGACGTCGAAGCCCTCTCCGAAACGAGCGACGAGCTCCGTGGCCCGGCGACGCTCGGCCCGACTGTCATGGGGGTGCAGTCGGGCCGAGCCGATCAGGTTCAGGTTCTCGACCGCGGTCAGCGCACCGACCAGCGCGAGATCCTGATGGATGAAGTGCAGCTCGGCTGCCTCCTCGCCGGCCGACGCGGGCAGTTCCACGGTGCCGCCGTCGGCGGCGTACCTGCCCGCGAGAACCTTGACCAGCGTCGACTTCCCGGAGCCGTTGTGGCCGAGCACGGCCACCACCTCGCCGCTGCGCACCTCGAGCGAGACGTCGTCGAGCGCCCGCAGGCCCGGAAAGTCCTTCACCAGGGAGGTGACCCGCAGCAGCGGGTCGCCTCCCGACATCTCGGCTGACATGACTCAGTCGACCAGCCAGGTCTTGGCGAAGAGCGTCTCGAGGTCCTCGACGGCCTGGTAGCCGACGGTGGCGTCCTCCGGGAGGTTCTCGGCGTCGGTCACCCGGGTCAGGGTCGAGGCGCGCACCTCGGTCGCGGGCCACTCGTAGGCGTCGCCGTTCATCTCCCGCAGCAGCTGGTCCAGGACCGTCCACATCATCAGACTGAGGTCGACCGAGAGGGTCGCGTCCTGGTCGCCGGAGCCGATCTGCTCGTAGTTGGGCGGCGAGGTCCACATCCCGATGCCCTTGGTGTCGATGCCCGCCAGCTTCAGCTTCTGGGGCAGGCCGATCTGGACCTCGTCGACGGCGGCGATGAAGTACTCCGTGTCCGGGTTGGCCTGCAGGTCGCTGACCACCCGGTCGGCCGCGGTGGAACCCAGCTCGGCGATCGGGATGTCGACGGTGCGCAGCGTGCAGTCGGGGCAGAGCTCCTTCATCTTCGCCTTCGCGCCCTCCAGCTCCAGCGGCGAGAACGGGAACTCGGGCACGTTGTAGAACACGTACTCGCTCGCGCCCTCCGAGCGCACCACCGCGGCCGCGGCCAGCGCGGCACCGTTGGCCTTCATCCAGTCCGGTCCGTTGAACGCCTCGGGCAGACCGTGCTCGACGGTGTTCATCACCGACCCGGAGGCGATCGGGATCCCCTTCTCCTCCAGCGCCTTGGTCTGCGACTCGAAGAAGACCGGGTCGAGGGTGATGTTGATGACGCCGTCGGGGTTCTTCTCGACCACCGTGTTCATCGCGGCGTTGATGCTCTGCGCGTCCCGGCCGACCTCGACCCGTTCCAGCTCCAGGCCGAGCAGCTTCGCCGGTGCCTGCAGGTTGCCCCACATCACCGCGCTCACCGGGGTGCCGACGTCGAGGTAGACGACCTTGGTGCCCGCGGCGATCGGCTTGGAGAGCGGCTCGTCGATCAGCAGGCCCTTCTCGCCCTCGCCGTTCCACGGCTCCAGGTAGGCCTTCGCAGCCTCGACGTCGGCCTCTGCGCTCGCACCTCCCCCGCCGCCGCTCTCGCTTCCGCAACCGGCGAGCAGCAGCGCTCCCGCGGCCAGCGCCGCGTACATCCGCTTCGTTCTCATCATGCGTAGTCAGTCCTTGTCTCAGGTGGATCTGCGTGGATCTGCGTGGGGCCCGAGAGGGTTCAGAAGGGGTACGCCTGGATCTGCGACTGCACCGTGACCCACTGGGTCTCGGTGAAGGCGTCGATGTTGGCCTCGTGGCCGCCGAACCGGGCACCGGTGCCGGAGGCACCGATGCCCCCGAAGGGCGCCTGCGCCTCGTCGTCGACGGTCTGGTCGTTGACGTGCACGATCCCGCTGGGGATCCGGTCGGCGAGCTCGTAGCCGGCGAACGGGTCCGTGGTGAGGACACCGACCGAGAGCCCGTAGTCGCTGCGGCTGACCAGCTCGATCGCCTCGTCGACGGTCTCGAACCGGGTCACCGGCGCGACCGGTCCGAAGATCTCCTCGGCGAACGCGGGATGCTCCGGGGTCACCGCGGACAGCACCGTCGGCTGGTAGAAGAGGCCCTGGTACGTCCCGCCCGTCTCCAGCCTCGCCCCTGCCGCGATCGACCCGGTGACCAGGGCGTGCACCTTGTCGCGCTGCCCCGCGTCGATGACCGGACCCAGAGGTACGCCGCTGGTCGGGTCGCCCACCGGGATCCCGGCGGCCTTGGCTGCCAGGGTCGCGACGTACTCGTCGTAGATGTCGGCGTGGACCAGGTGACGGCCCGTGGTCATGCAGATCTGGCCCTGGTGCAGGAAGGAGCCCCAGGCGCCGGCGGAGGCCGCGGCGGTGATGTCGACGCCGGGCAGCACGATCATGGCGTTGTTGCCGCCGAGCTCGAGATGGGCCCGTTTGAGCAGGCGCCCGGCGCGCTCGCCGATGACCCGTCCGGCCCCGGTCGAGCCGGTGAAGGAGATGACCGGGACGTCGGGGTGCTCGACGAGCGCCGAGCCTGCCTCGACCCGTCCCGGGACGACGGCGAAGAGCCCTGCCGGGAGCCCGGCCTCCTCCAGGAGCGCGGCGAGGAACAGCCCGCCGCCGATGCTGGTGCGCGGGTCGGGCTTGAGGATCACGGCGTTGCCCAGCGCGAGCGCCGGGAGGACCGAGCGCGCGGCCAGGATCGCCGGGAAGTTGAAGGGTGAGATGACACCGACGACGCCGACCGGACGACGCCGGGCGACGCTCAGCCGCGGGTGCGAGGACTGGAGCAGCTGGCCGTAGGGCATCAGCGCGGTCGCGGCGGCCTGGTGGAGCTCGGCGGCGACCAGCCCGGCCTCGAAGGCGGCCTTGCCCTGCCCGGATCCTGCCTCGCGGACGAGCCAGTCGACCAACAGCTCCTGGTGCTCGGCCAGGATCGCGGCGGCCCGGCGCATCACCTCGGCGCGCACCTCGGCCGGTCGTGCCGCCCACTCCCGCTGTGCCTCGACCCCCAGGCTCACCGCCTGGTCCACGTCGGCGGCCTCTCCGGACGCGACCGTGGCGATCGTCTCGCCGGTCGCCGGCTCGGACACCTCCAGCGTCCCACTCAGCCTCACCCAGCCCCCGACGTACGCCCTGCCGGTCCACTGGTCCTGGTCGAAGAAACCCATCCCACTCCCTCGTCTACATCTGGCGACAACAGCCTCTGGTGGCTGCGGCCGCATCGACGCTACGGTGGGTCGCCGCCGCCTGAACCGACGATTTGTGCACGGTGCCCGGCGGATCCGGTCGTGACCGGCGTCACGTTCCGTAGGCTCGTGTCAGGCCCGGGAGGAGGACGAGATGAGCGCGGTGGTCGAGGTCGACAGCGCCGACGCCTGGCAGTCGGTCGTGAGCAACTGTTTCGTGCCTCTCGCCTGCAACGATGTCGAGCCCGGCTTCACCGGCCGGATGGAGCACACCCAGCTCGACGACGGCATCGCGGTCGCGCTCGCGACGTCCTCGGGCCACAGCTCGACCCGCACCGCCCGGCTCGCCCGCGGCGCCGGCGGTGACGACCTGCACCTCTCGCTGCAGCGCGCCAGCACCGGCACGGTCTCCTCCGGATCCCGGACCGTCGCGGTACGCCCCGGGTCGGTCTCCGTCTACCGGGTCGATGCCCCCTATCTCGTGGACTACTCCGCGCCCCACCAGCAGCAGCTGCTGGTCCAGGTCTCGCGATCGTCGATGCGGCTGCCGAGCGGGATGCTCGGCGAGGCCGCGGACCGGGTCGCGCTCCCCCGGGTCCAGGAGGCACCGGCGGCGCGTGCCCTCTTCTCCTATGCGGCCGCGCTCCCGGAGGCGGAGAGCCCGGCCGAGGTGGCGACCGTGGTCCGTGACCTGGCCGCGGTGATGATCCACTCCGCGTTCACCAGCGCCCCGGTCACCCCGCACACGACCGCCGGGCTGCACCACACCGTGCGCCAGCACCTGCGCGACCATGCCGGGGACCGCACGCTGACCATGGACGAGGTCGCCCGCCGCCACGGCGTCTCCAGGCGGCGGCTCTACCAGGTCTTCGAGGAGTCCGGCAGCTCACCAGCGGCCTATCTCCGCTCCGTACGCCTCGCCGCCGCGGCCGAGATGCTCTCGGCCGCGCGTCAGCCTCCGGGCGGCATCGGCGCCGTCGCGTACGTCTGCGGGTTCAACGACCCGCTCACCTTCACCCGCGCCTTCCGGCGGGCCTACGGCGTCACCCCGCGGGAGTGGCGGTCCGGAGACCGCGCCGCCTGAACCTCGGGCCCGTAGGCTGGTTCGGTGAACGACGGCCCCCTGATCGTCCAGTCGGACAAGACGCTGCTGCTCGAGGTCGACCATGCCCGGGCGGGTGAGTGCCGCAAGGCGATCGCGCCGTTCGCCGAGCTCGAGCGGTCGCCGGAGCACATCCACACCTACCGGCTGACCCCGTTGGGACTGTGGAACGCGCGCGCGGCCGGGCACGACGCCGAGCAGGTCGTGGACACGCTGCTGGAGTTCTCCCGCTATCCCGTCCCACACTCCCTGCTGGTCGACGTCGCCGAGACGATGGCCCGCTACGGCCGCCTCCGTCTCGAGAAGAACCCGGCCAACGGGCTGGTGCTGGTCTCCTCCGACCGGGCGGTGCTCGAGGAGGTCATCCGGGCGAAGAAGGTCGCCGGGATGCTGGGCGAGCGGCTCGACGCGGACACCGTCGTCGTGCACCCCTCCGAGCGCGGCAACCTCAAGCAGGCGCTGCTCAAGCTCGGCTGGCCGGCCGAGGACTACGCGGGCTACGTCGACGGCGAGGCGCACCCGATCGCGCTCGACACCACCGACTGGACGCTGCGCCCCTACCAGTCGGAGGCGGCCGAGTCGTTCTGGCACGGCGGCTCCGGGGTCGTCGTGCTCCCCTGCGGCGCCGGCAAGACGCTGGTCGGAGCCGCCGCCATGGGGTTGGCTCAGGCCACGACCCTGATCCTCGTCACCAACACCGTCTCGGCGAGGCAGTGGAAGGACGAGCTCGTACGCCGCACCTCACTGACCCCGGACGAGATCGGCGAGTACTCCGGGTCGGTCAAGGAGATCCGGCCGGTCACGATCGCCACCTACCAGGTGCTGACCACGCGCCGGAAGGGCGCCTATCCCCACCTGGAGCTGCTCGACGCCCGCGACTGGGGACTGGTCGTCTACGACGAGGTCCACCTCCTTCCCGCCCCGATCTTCCGGATGACCGCCGACCTGCAGGCCCGCCGCCGGCTCGGCCTGACAGCCACGCTGGTGCGCGAGGACGGGCGCGAGGGTGACGTGTTCTCCCTGATCGGGCCCAAGCGCTACGACGCACCCTGGAAGGACATCGAGGCGCAGGGCTGGATCGCCCCGGCGGACTGCGTCGAGGTGCGGGTGACACTGCCCGCCGACGAGCGGCTCGTCTACGCCACCGCCGAGCCCGACGAGCGCTACCGGATCGCCTCGTGCACGCACCACAAGATCGACGTGGTCAAGGAGATCGTCGCCTCTCACGCCGGCAAGCCGACCCTGGTGATCGGGCAGTATCTCGAGCAGCTCGACGAGATCGCCGCCGCGCTGGACGCTCCGGTGATCGAGGGCAAGACGTCGGTCAAGGAACGCCAACGCCTCTTCGACGCCTTCCGCTCCGGCGAGATCGACCTGCTGGTGGTCTCCAAGGTCGCCAACTTCTCCATCGACCTGCCCTCGGCAGAGGTCGCGATCCAGGTCTCCGGCGCCTACGGCTCCCGCCAGGAGGAGGCCCAGCGGCTCGGTCGGCTGCTGCGTCCGGGCGACGGCAACAAGACCGCGCACTTCTACACGATCGTCTCCCGCGACACCGTCGACGCCGACTTCGCCCAGAACCGGCAGCGCTTCCTGGCCGAGCAGGGCTATGCGTACCGGATCGTCGACGCCGACTCCCTCGGCGACCTCACCTCCTGACCTCGCCTGCTGAACTCGCGGCCACCCACGGCCGTTGAATCGTTGTCCGTGGCCGGATGAGGCCAATTCACTGCACGTAAAGTGTGACGCACGCCATACTCCCTGAAGCGTTTCAATTCCTCGACCTCAGGAGTTTCGCGTGCGCCCTCATGTCGCCGGGTTGATCACGGCCGCCCTCGCCGTCATCCTCGTCCCCTCACTGCCACCGCTCGCCGCAGGTGCCGCCCAACCGCCCGTGAGCGGGAAGGTCGACGCCGTCCCGGTCGTCGACGAGCTGCGTACGAACGCACTGGCCGATCCGCTCGGCATCGCCGCGACCGCCCCGACGCTGGGCTGGCAGCTCGAGTCCGACCGGCGCGGGGTGACCCAGAAGGCCTACCAGATCCGCGTCGCGTCCTCGGAGCGGAAGCTCCGGACGCCCGATGTGTGGGACAGCCGGAAGGTGCGCTCCGGGCAGTCCGTCGACGTCCGGTACGCCGGGCCCGCGCTGAAGCCGCGCACGGACTACGTGTGGTCGGTGCGGGTCTGGGACGACCACGGCGTCGCTTCGGCGTGGAGCGATCCGGCGACGTTCGCCACCGGCCTCGGCAAGGAGTCGTGGACCGCGGACTGGATCGGCGCGGAGACCGCTGAGCCGGGCGCGGAATGGACGGACTACACGATCGAGTTCACCGCCTCCGACATCGGCGGAGCGCTCGGCGTCTACTTCCGTGGCGAGAACACCGAGAACGCCTACATGTGGCAGTTCAGCGAGTCCGACGACGCGCTCCGCCCGCACGTGAAGCGCAACGGCGGCTACTCCGTGCTGCCCGCGAAGCCGGTCCCGAGCGGGTTCGACTTCGCCGCGGAGCACGACTACGCGATCACCGTCGCGGGCGACACGATCACGACCACGATCGACGGTCAGCAGCTCGACCAGCGCACCGATGCCACCTTCGCCGGGCCCGGGGTCATGGGTTTCCGCACCAACGGTGCCGAGCACGGACTGGTCCACGACGTGACCGTCACCAGCGCCGCTGGCGCCACGCTCGTGGACACCGACTTCCCCACCGGCGACCGCACCTTCACCGCCGGCACCGTCACCGCCGATGGCCTCCGGGTCGACAACGCCGGCGGCGAGGCCTGGCTGCGCGGCGACGACGCGGTGCCGCTGCTGCGCAAGGAGGTCGACCTGGGCACGAAGAAGGTCGAGCGCGCCCGCGTCTACGCCTCCGCACGCGGCGTCTACGAGCTGCGCCTCAACGGCGAGCGCGTCGGCGACGCCGAGCTGGCGCCCGGCTGGACGGCGTACGACAAGCGCATCGACTACCAGACCTACGACGTGACCGATCTGGTGCGTTCGGGATCGAACGCCTTCGGGGCCGAGGTCGCGCCCGGCTGGTACACCGGCAAGGTCGCGATGTTCGGCACCGACGTCTACGGCACCGACAACTCCGTGATCGCCGAGCTCGTCGTGGACTACTCCGACGGCACCAGCGAGGTCGTACGCACCGACGACAGCTGGCGCACCACCGGCGGCCCGACCCGCGAGGCCGACCTCCTCGACGGCGAGTGGTACGACGCCCGCCGAGCGGCCGAGGTCGACGGCTGGGACCGCGCCGGATATGACGACCAGGACTGGGCCGACGTCACCGTCAGGGACGAGCCGACCGACGTGCTCGAGCCACAGACGGCCGTCGACGTACGCGTCACCGAGGAGCTGGAGACCGCCGAGCGGATCGACTCGCCGACCGACGGTGTCTACCTCTACGACCTCGGCCAGAACATGGTCGGCCACGTCCGCCTCACCCTGCAGGGCGAGAAGGGCCGGACGGTCACGATCCGCCACGGCGAGGTGCTCAACCCCGACGGCACCCTCTACACGGCCAACCTCCGCAGCGCGAAGGCCACGGACACCTACACCCTCGGGTCGGACGAGCCGGAGACGTACGAGCCGTCCTTCACCTTCCACGGCTTCCGCTACGTCGAGATCTCCGGGCTGGACGAAGCGCCCGACGCCTCCGACATCGTGGGCGTCGTGGTCGGCACCGACGGCGATCTGGCCAGCACGCTGGACACCAGCTCGCCGCTGGTCGACCAGCTGCAGAGCAACATCGTGTGGGGCATGCGCGGCAACTTCCTCTCCATCCCGACCGACACCCCGGCTCGCGACGAGCGGATGGGGTGGACCGGCGATATCAACGTGTTCGCCCGGACCGCGGTCTACAACATGGACTCCGAGTCGTTCCTGACCAAGTGGCTGCAGGACCTGCGCGACACCCAGCGGCCGAACGGATCGCTGCCCGGCGTCGCTCCGGTCGTCCCGGGCCGCTTCGACGGCGGCTACGAGTCGGCCGGCTGGATGGACGCGGGCGTGCACGTGCCCTGGACGCTCTGGCAGGCCTACGGCGACACCGGCGTCATCACCGAGAACTACGACATGATGAAGCGCTATGTCGACTTCCTCGACGCCGACTCGACCGGACACATCCGCTCCGCCGGGGGCTATCTGGACTGGCTCAACCTCGACGACCCGACACCTGCGGACATCCTGGACACGGCCTTCGTCGCGAAGAGCACCCGCGAGTTCGCGCAGATGGCGAAGGCGGTCGGCAACGACGAGGACGCCGCGACCTACCAGGCTCGCTACGAGGCCATCCGGGCTGCCTACCAGCAGGCCTTCATCGCTGCCGACGGATCCGTCAAGGGCGACAGCCAGACGGCGTACATCCTCACCCTGACCAACGATCTCGAGCCCGAGAATCGGCGCGAGGCGGTCTATGACCAGTTCGTGCAGACGCTCGAGCGCCGTGATCACCACC
The DNA here is from genome assembly GCF_044767415.1 of Nocardioides sp. NPDC101246. Classification (NCBI taxonomy): domain Bacteria; kingdom Bacillati; phylum Actinomycetota; class Actinomycetes; order Propionibacteriales; family Nocardioidaceae; genus Nocardioides; species Nocardioides sp. NPDC101246. Next base: position 32,418 of record NZ_JBIWNX010000027.1, on the reverse strand, counting down.
TCTCGACCGGGTTCCTGGGGGTCGACGGGCTGCTGCCGGCGCTGACCAAGGCCGGGCGTACCGACATCGCCTACCGGCTGCTGCAGCACGAGGACTACCCGTCGTGGGGCTATGAGATCGAGAAGGGCGCCACCACGATCTGGGAGCGCTGGAACTCGATCAACCCGGACGGCACGTTCAACGACGTGGGCATGAACTCCTTCAACCACTACGCCTACGGTGCCGTCGGCGAATGGATGTATCGCACCATGGCCGGCGTCTCGGCCGCCGAGCCCGGCTACCGCAAGATCACGATCGCGCCCGAGCCGGGCGACGGTGTCGATGACGTCGACTTCAGCCTGCAGACCCCGTACGGCACCGTACGCAGCGCGTGGACGACCGGCGACGGGCCGATGAGCCTCGAGGTGACCGTCCCGGCGAACACGACCGCCGAGGTGCGGATCCCGGCCGCCAACCGCTGGGCGGTCACCGAGGGCGGCTCCCCGATCGAGGACTCGCGGGACGTCGAGTTCGTGCGTGAGGACGAGGGCGTGGTCGTTCTCGAGGTCGGATCCGGCGACTACAGCTTCGCGGTCGCTCCCGCGCTCGGAGACCTCGGCGCCGCTCGGGCGGCGGCTGCCGCGACGGCTGCGCAGGTCGCCTCCTTGAGCCTCGAAGGCCCGGCGGGCCGTGCCGCCGAGCGCGACCTCGCGAAGCGGACGGCTCTGCTGCGCGGCGAGATCGCCAAGGCATGGGACCTCGCCGCTCGTGACGCCGAGGAGGAGCGGGTCGCCGAGGCGGTCCATCGTGCCCTCGCGGCAGCCGCGAACCTGGACCGTGCCGTCCAGATGTACGCCGACCACGGCACGCTCACCGAAGCGACCGCTGCAGATCTGCGCGACCGGCTGACGGCGATCGAGAAGGGTCTCTCGCGGGCTTCGGCCCGGCTGGTCGGCGCCGTCGCCGTCCTGCAGGTCCCCGACGAGGAACTTCTCCCCGGCGACAACGTCGAGGTGTCGGTACGGGTCGACAACTCCGGCAAGCAGTCGCTGAAGGAGGTGGCCTCCTCGCTCGAGGTGCCGGACGGATGGACCGCCGAACCGGTCGGAACGCCCGCCGACACCGTGCCCGCAGGCGGACAGGTCGAGCACGCCTACGAGATCACGGTGCCGGAGGGCGCCGCTGTAGGGCCCGTTGAGCTCGGCGGTGAACTGTCCTACAGCCGCTCCGGTGGCACCGCCACGCTCCCGGTGGGAGGCACGCTGATGGTCGGACCCGGGGTGCAGATCACCGCGACGTCGAGCGCGCCGGCGTCGGTCGACGGCGGACGGACCGCGACCATCACCGCCACGCTGCACAACCGCAGCGACGTCACTCAGCGCGGCGAGCTGTCGCTGACCGGTCCTGCCGGCTGGTCGGCGGAGCCGGTCGGCTACGAGATCCCGGCCGGTCAGAACGCTGATGTCGAGGTCGACGTCGTCGTGCCGCAGACCGTCGTCGCCGGCCCGGTGTCCCTGACCCTCGCGACCGGAGCCACGGCGGCGGAGCAGGCGGCGGCCACCGTGACCGTCGGACTCGCGACGCCACCGTCGGCGTCGACCGATCATGTCGACCTCGGTGAGGCGACCTCGGAGACAGCGCACGGACTGACCGCCTCCGAGCGGTCGGGGACCAACCAGGAGGCGGGACTGACCCGCCGCTACACCCACTCCTCCTACCCCGGCGGCTGGTTCGAGTTCGACGCCGCGGTGCCGACGGACGGGTCGTTCGTGGTCCGCATCGTCGAGACGTTCGACGGTGCGCGACGCAAGACCTATGACGTAGAGCTCGACGGTCAGGTCGCGCACAGCGTCGACCTGACCCGCACCGACGGCGGCCAGGGCACGATGACCCACCAGTTCCTGGTGGAGCCCTCGGCGCAGACCGCGGACGGCTCGGTGCGGATCCGGTTCCGGGACACCGGCGCCGACTACGACCCGTCGGTCGCCGACGTCTGGGTGGTGCCGGTGGCATGAGCCTCACCCGAGCGCAACGACGCGGAGCTGGTGAGGGGGTGGACAGTTCTGCACCCACAGGTCCCGGCACTCCCGGCACAACAGATAGGTGTGGGTGCACCGGTCGTCGGGACAGAGCACGGTCACGGCGTACGCCGCCACCTCGCCACAAGGTTCCGCGTCGCTGTCCGGGTTGCCGCAGCTGCACTCACAGGCAGGCCGCTCGCCGAGCTCCACCTCGAGCCGCTCGATCTCCTCATCGATGGTCGTACTGATGGTCATGACATCTCCTCCGTCTGGATCGGATGTCGTCCTCACCACCCACCTAAACAGAGACCACCGACAGTTCTGCCTCATGGATCGTGGTCTCGAAGCCGAGATCGGGCCGTGAGCCTCCGACCGGGGTCAGCTGCACGACGATCCCGGTCGCCACGTCCAGCGCGACGTCGTACGCCTCGGGGTAGACCGTCCCCGCGGACGGCTCCCAACCCGGGTCGCCATCGCCGTACTCGTCACGGTCGGAGACCCAGGACCACAGCAGCGGACAACAACCGCACCGCGGCTCGTACTCCTCCCCGGGCACCGCCCTCGCCCACCAGGTCTCCCGACCCGCTCGGGCCTCCGAACGCAGGTCGCTCAGCGCGACGTCGGCGGAGAGCTCCTCGGGATCGAGCATCGACACGAACAGGTAGTTGTTCCACATCGGGTCGTCGATGTCGTGGGTGTAGGCCCGCGGGCGGCTCTCCACGAGACCGTCGGCCCGCAGGACCGGCCGCGGATCCACCGGAGCCTCGCCCCTGACCACTCGATCCCCGGCGGCGTCGCGCACGCGGAGCCAGCCAGGTCTGCGCAACCAGCACTCGATGTCGCCGTCGTCCCGCGTTCGCCAGGTGAAGTGCAGAGTTGAGAAGCGCCACGGCGACGATCGGGCGAGCGCCCGGAACGTGTCCTCGGTCAGCGGCACCTCAGCTTCCATCGGACCCACCCTCGTCCAGCCAGCGACCGTTGCGCATCAGGTGGCGGCCCTCGAGCTCGTTCTCCTCGCGCCAGGCCTGGACCTTGGTCGGCCGGATGCGGATCAGGCTGTCGGCCCAGCTGCTCGGATCCCCACCCTGCTTGGCCGCGTAGATCTCGAGCACCTTCGCCGGCGTACGCTCCATCGGCTCGACCTCGGCGCGACCGTCGACGATCACGACGTCTCGCAGCTCGCCGAGGGCCAGACGTACGACCGGGGAGGCGGTGAGGTTGCGCTGGGTGCGCGCTCCGCCCATGCTCGCGATCCAGATCTCGCCCTCCCACCACACGAACGAGATCGGCACCAGCCACGGCTGGTCGTCGTGCGCGGAGGCGATCCACAGGTCGACGTCGCTCTCCAGACGGGTGCGGGTGTCGGAGAGTCTCTGGGCGAGGGAGCGAGGGTCAGCCATGGCCGCACCCTAGTCCGCGACCGAGCAGGCGACCCAGCGCTTTCCGGGGGAAGATGGACGCATGGAGACCTGGGAGTTCGAGGCCGAGCTGTGGCCCTGGAAGGACGAGCTCGACGCCTGGATCTTCGTGACCGCGCCACCCGAGGTCACCGAGGAGATCCGCGAGGCGTCGATCGCGACCGGCCCGCCCCGCGGCTTCGGCTCGGTGAAGGTCGAGGCCCGGATCGGCACGACCATCTGGCGGACCTCGGTCTTCCCAGGTCAGGAGGGCTATGCGCTGCCGATCAAGAAGGACGTACGCCGCCGCGAGGACCTCCAGGTCGGCGACCGCGCCCTCGTCTCGCTCACCCTCGTCTGACGCCCGCGAAAATCATGCGCGCCGCGGGGCGCCGACATGGTTGGCTCGCTCCCGATGAACGCCGCGATGCACGACGACGAGCTGATGATCGACGAGGACCTGGTGCGGTCCCTGCTGAGGCGGGACCTCGCCGCGTACGCAGAGCTTCCCCTCCGCCCGCTGGACTCGACCGGGTCGACGAACCGGCTCTTCCGGCTCGGCGAGGAGCATCTCGTACGCCTCCCCCGCCAGCCCGGCGGATCGGCCACGATCACGCAGGAAGCCCGCCGGCTGCCCGGGTTCGCGGCCAACCTCGCGGTGGCGACGCCGGAGGTGACGGCGGTCGGCGAGCCGGGGTTCGGCTACCCCGAGCGCTGGAGCGTGGTGCGCTGGCTCGAGGGCGAGAAGCCGGGACCGGGCGCCGGTGACGTGACCGCCGCGGACCTGGCCGGGGTCGTGACCGGGCTCCGGCGTACCGAGGTGCCGCAGGAGGCGCTCGAGGATCCCGATCTGCGCTGGTACCGCGGCGAGCCGATCGCCGGCTTCGACGCCGATGTGCGGTTCCGCCTCGAGGAGTGTCGCGAGCTCGCCGAGCTCGACCTGGACCTGGACCTGGACGCGGTCGAGACCGTCTGGGAGCAGGTGATGGCCCTGCCCCCGGCCGACGCCGAGCCACGCTGGGTCCACGGGGACCTGCTCGCCGAGAACCTGCTGTCTCGCGAGGGCCGTCTCACCGCCGTACTCGACTTCGGGGCCCTATCCGTCGGCGACCCGACCGTCGATCTGATCTGCGCCTGGGAGCTCCTCGACGCCGCCGGCCGCGACTCGTTCCGCGCGCTCCTCGATCTCGACGACGCCACCTGGCTCCGCGCTCGGGGCTGGGCGCTCTTCATCGCGCTGATGACGTTCCCCTACTACTGGCGGACCATGCCCGTACGCTGCGCGGACCGCCTTGTGATGGCTCGTGCTGCGGTGGCGGGCTGAATGGTTTGCCTTCCAGCGTGGGTGGGGCCAATACGTGGTCTGGGTTGGGAGATTTCGAACCAGGGTGTCTGGGTTGGGTGCCATTTGGCTGTCTTGCGGGCTTCCAGCAGCGGTCGGGGTTGGGTTGGGGATATCTGTCCCTGATTGGGTTGGGTTTTGCTTTGTGTGGTAGGCTCGGCGCAGGCGTAAACGTGATGGCCGACCACCTCTTCAAGAGGCGTGCCCTTCCACCCGAGACACAACGGGGGTGGGGTAATCCAGGGGAACCAGGGGCGTGAACGCTGAGCTGCGAGGGTAAGTAATAGCCCGTACTGCCGGGCCTCCGAGACCAGCGAACCAACCGGGATTCTGCGCGGGCAGAAACCCTTGAGTTCGTACGTCGGGAGGTGACCGAATCGATGACCACGCTGCAACAACCACAACACCCCGTACTGGGGGCACTGGTCGCGATCACCGGCGCCCTTGATGGTGTCGCGGATGCCAATCCGGTGTTCATGGCCACCGAGCAGAAGGCCACTACGCTGCTTGAGATCGCGCGGGCCAAGGCGCAGCTGGCCGAGCTCGAGCTCCGGGTGCTCGCCACCGCCGAGGACGTCGCTGCCCAGAGTGCTGCCCGTGATGTTGCGGCCTGGCTGCATCAGCACACCCACCAACGCCCGGAGACCCTCCGTGCCGACCTCCGCCTCGCCGAGACCCTCGACCGGACCTACCACCAGGTCGCGGCCGCGATGCGCACAGGGGCGTGCAACCCGGCGCAGGCCCAGGTGATTGTCAACGCCCTCGACGACTTCCCCGCCGGGCTCGACCCCGAGATCCGCACCAAGGCCGAAGAGACCCTGGTCGCCTACGCGACCCGGTTCGACCCCACCCAGCTCCGCCGCCTCGGCCGTCGCATCCTCGACGTGATCGCCCCGGAGGTCGCCGAGGCGGAAAAAACTCGCCGGCTGGCGGCCGAGGAGGCCCACGCGAGGAAGAAGACCCGCCTGGCGATGCGGCGGCTCGGGGATGGCACCACCCGGATCACCGCGGTCATCCCGGATGCGGCCGCGGACCGTCTCGCGACCAACCTGGAAGCGTTCGCGTCACCGCGGCGCGAGGACGGCACCCGTGCCGAGACCGGTGAGTATCTGCCCTACGACCGTCGCCTGGGACGCGCGTTCTGTCAGATGCTGGAGACCCTCGACCCGGGTCGGCTCCCGATCCACGGCGGGGATGCGACCACGGTGATCGTGACCATCGACATCGACCAGCTCCGCAACGAGGCCGGCATCGCCCAGATCATCGGCGGGTCCCCGATCACCGCCGCCGAAGCCAGGCGCCTGGCCTGCACCGCCAACATCATCCCCGCCGTCCTCGGCAGCGACTCCGAGGTCCTCGACCTCGGCCGCAAGGAACGCTTCTTCACCGCCGCCCAACGCCGAGCCCTCCTGCTCAGATCAGCAACCTGCGAGGCCGAAGGCTGCGACATCCCCGGCACCTGGGCCGAAGCCCACCACTGGATCGAATGGGCCCAAGGCGGCGCGACCGACCTCGACAACGCCGCCCTGCTCTGCTCCCATCACCACCACCGCGCCCACGACGCCGACTACCTCCACGAACGCCTACCCAACGGCGACATCCGCTTCACTCGACGCACATAGATGGCTCTAGCCGCGGCCTTTGAGCCGAGAGCGAAGGACGAGCCGGGCGGCAGGGCCGAGGTCCTCGATCACCTCGACGAGCGCACCGAGCTGCTCGAGGGACTCGAAGGCCGACTCGGCTCCGGGACGGTCGACGCCGTCGTAGAGCAGCAGACCGACGAACGCGGAGCTGATCGCCCGGGACAGCCCGGACACGGCCACCACGCCCTCGAACGGGCTCCCCTCCAGGGCACGGGCGACGGCCGCCTCGATCTCCTCGTTCCACCGCGCCATCGCATAGCGCGCCGTCTCGGCCAACGTCTTGTCCCGCTGGGCGCCGGCCATCAGCTGGGCCATCAGCGTGACGGTGCCCGCGGCCCGCTCACGCTCGTGAAGGCTGCGCCCTAGCTCCAGCAGCTCCGCCAACGACGTCACCTCGACGAGCTCGTCCCGATAGGACGCCGCCGCCTCGTTCGTCGCCGCGCGGCACGCCTGGTCGACCAGGTCCATGACCGTGCCGAAGTGGTAGAAGACCAGCGCCTGGTTGACCTCCGCCCGAGCGGCGATCGCGCGCGCCGAGAGTCCTGCGATCCCGTCCTCCTTGAGCAGGTCGGTCACCGCCAGCATCAGCTTGGCCTTGGTGGGGTTCATTCTGCGGCGGGCTCCTTGGTGACGAGCAGGTTGTAGCCGATCAGGACGAGACCGAGTATGCCGCCGCCGACGAAGCCTACGACCACGCACAGCAGGGCGATCCACGGCCCGGCATCGACCCATCCTTCCAGCGTCACGAGTCGAGCAGTCGACACCAGCGTTCCCGCCAACGCAAAGTAGACGAAGGTCTCAGGCGTACGCAGCGCCCGGATCCGCGCGCGTCGGGTGATCGCGCGACCGAAGATCCCCGCGATCAGTCCGACTGCGGCAGCCATGCCGACGAAGATGACGAGATCCTCCGCGACATCCAGGTTCGCCCCCGAGAACATGACCTCGCTGAACAGCACGAACGACAGTCCCGCGGCAACGATCGCCGGCCAGGCTCGGTCAGCGAACGACGAGGGCGGAAACAGCGACACCGGAGCCATCAGAACCGCGAAGGGCAGCCCGGTCATCGCCCCCATAACGGCTCCGGTCACTCCGCCGAAGACCGGGCCGAGCACCGGGACCAGCAGCATCCCGACCGAGCCACCCATCACCAACCCGAGCACGACTCCGAACAGCCATCCCCGAAGAAAGGCCCAGAACAGAGAACACACACCACCAGTCACGTACGCCTCCTTCAAGCCATTTGAGCGATTGCTCAAATTAAAGGTAGCGCATGGCTTGAGCGATCGCTCAAATAGGCCGTATGGTCGCTGGCATGAAGATCGTGATCCCCGGAGGGACCGGCCAGGTCGGAGGCATCCTGCGGCGTGCCTGGAGCGCGCGCGGCCATGAGGTCGTGGTGCTCTCCCGCCGTCCCGAGCAGCTGGAGCCCGGCGTACGTCATCTCGTCTGGGACGGCCGGACGGTCGGCCCCTGGGCGGACGAGATCGACGGCGCGGACGTGGTGGTGAACCTCGCGGGACGGACGGTCAACTGCCGCTACACCGACGCCAACCTGAAGCAGATGATGGACTCGCGGGTCGAGTCGACCCGCGTGGTCGGGGAGGCGATCAGGAGGGCGGCCGCCCCGCCGCCCGTCTGGCTCCAGATGAGCACCGCGACGATCTACGCCCACCGCTTCGACGCACCCAACGACGAGGCCACCGGCGTCATCGGCGGCGAGGAGCCGGGCGTACCGGCCTACTGGGAGTTCTCGACGCGGATCGCCAAGCGATGGGAGGCCGAGCAGGCCGCCGCGGACACCCCCGGCACCCGCAAGGTCGCGCTCCGCTCGGCGATGGTGATGAGCCCTGACCAGGGAGGTGTCCTCGATGTACTCCTCACCATGGCCCGACTCGGCCTCGGTGGCCCGGTCGCCGGAGGCAGGCAGTTCGTCTCCTGGATCCACGAGGCGGACTTCGTACGCGCCTGCGACCTGCTCATCGAACGCCACGACATCACCGGGCCGGTGAACACGGCAGCACCCGGACCACTGCCCCAACGCGACCTGATGCGTGCGCTGCGCACCGAGGCGGGGATGCCGTTCGGGCTGCCCGCGACCGCTTGGATGGCGGAGATCGGCGCCTGGGCGATGCGCTCGGACACCGAACTGCTCCTCAAGAGCCGCCGGGTCGTACCGGGCCGGCTGCTGGAGGCGGGCTTCGAGTTCGAGTACGCCACCTGGGAGCCCGCCGCCCACGACCTCGTCGCCCGCACCCGGCGGCGGAGGTCCGGCCGGACAAACCAGTCGCATCGCCCAGCCGCGTCGACCACGATGGAGGGATGACCCGCGCGACCTGGCAGCCCCGACCCGACGACGCCGAGACCCTGAGACGGTTCTTCGGCAAGGACGGGCGGCTGCTGACAATCCCGTCCAAGCACGTCAAGAAGCTGGTCGTGCTCAACGAGCTCGCGCAGTCCTTCGAGCTCGGGAAGGTCTACCCCGAGCGCGAGGTCAACGAGATCCTCGGACGGTTCCACGAGGACGTCGCCGCGCTGCGCCGCTACCTCCACGAGGAGGGCTTCATGATGCGCGAGGGCGGCTTCTACTGGCGCGACGGCGGGAGCGTCGACATCTGACTCTGCGGATCGGGCATGATTCGCCGCATGACGATGCCGGAACAGTCGGGCCAGCAAGTGCCCGGACACCCGCCCGCGGGGTGGATCGACCTGACCATCCAGGGCAGCCACATGACCTCGAACATGATCGTGCCGACGGTGCTGCTCAACGGTCACCAGATGCCGACGCAGTACGGCCGGAACGTCTTCCCCGTGCCACCGGGGCACTGGAGCGTCGAGATGTACGCCCAGTGGACCTGGAAGTTCGGCAAGGCGTCGCTGAGCTTCGACGTCGCCGAGGGCCAGACCGTTCCGGTCTTCTACGCCACGCCGCTGACCGGGTTCAGCAAGGGTGCGATCGGGCACGAGAAGCAGCGCAAGCCAGGAGTCCTCGGACTCGTCCTTCTGATGGCCGTCCTGCTGCTCTTCATCGTCGGCATCGTGGCTCTGGGCGTGGTGTCGGGCTAGCTCCGCCCGCGGGGACACCGGCCGGGACTGTCGGTGCTCACCGATACGGTCAGCCTTGTGACCACCACCGATTCACGCGGCCGAAGCGAAGCCCGGCGCCATCGACAGGGCTACGCGGTCCTGGACGTCGAGACGACCGGGCTCGACCCCTACCGCGACCGCGTGATCCAGGTGGCGATCCGCCAGATCGCCGCCGACGGCACCGCCGAGTCGGAATGGGAGACGCTGGTCAATCCCGGCGCCGGCGTCGACCCGGGCCCGGTCGAGGTCCACGGCCTGACCAGTGCCGACCTCGCCGACGCCCCGGCCTTCCGCGAGGTCGCCGCCACGATCGCCCAGCGCCTCGCCGGCCGGGTCTTCGTGGCCCACAACGCCCCGTTCGACTGGACGTTCGTGGCCGTGGAGTCGGACCGTGCCGGCGTGCGCCTCGAGGTCCTGGAGTGGCTGTGCACGATGCGGTTCGCGAAGGCGCTCGCGCTGGAGGTGCCGGACAAGTCGCTGGCCACCATCGCGGCCTACTACGCGGTCGAGCAGCTGAAGGCCCACGACGCGGGTGACGACACCCGGGTGGCCGCGGAGATCCTGCTGCGTGAGCTGGCCGACGCCGACCGGGTCGGTCTCACCCTGCCGCTGGTGGAGTGCAACACCTCGCGACTGCGGCTGAAGCGGACCCTGCGCCGCTGGTTCAGCCGCGTCCGGCGACCCTTTCACTGAGAGATCGTCCCACCATCCGGGACATTTCCCGCAGAAATGCAACCGGAGGACCCGGTTCGGACATCAGTATGTCGTCAGCCCGATTCAATCTCGAGGGCCCTGGTCCGAAGCGAGGCGATGAAGATGGTCATGCGGGGAATGATCGCCGGGGCGCTCGCCGCCCTCCTGGCAACGACGTTCGCGGCCTGTGCCGTGGAACCGGCCGCCGCGCCTGAGCCCGAGGCGACCGCCACACCGGCCGCGGGCTCCTCCTCCGCCAGCCCCTCGGCGTCGCCGAGCGCCACGCCGACACCATCGCCCAGCGCGAAGCCGAAGCCCGAGCCGAAGCCGTCTCCGACCACGGGCCCGCGACTCTTCGGCAAGGGCGACAGCGGTGACGACGTACGTGACCTGCAGGCGCGCCTGAAGCAGATCGGCTGGTTCAACGCGGGCGTGACCGGGTTCTACGGCAACGTCACCACCGAGGCCGTCTCCGGTTTCCAGGCCAAGCGCGGCATCGCGGTCACCGGCTTCGTGGACCAGACCACGCTCGACCGGCTGCACGCGATGACCCGCGAGCCGACCGAGGCCGAGCTGACCAACGCGCCGCCGCCGGTGCCCGCCGGCAAGCTCGACCCGCGCTGTCTGACCGGCCGGGTGATGTGCATCGACAAGTCGACCTCGGTGCTGCGCTGGGTCGTCGACGGCACCGTCCAGACGAGCGTCGAGGTCCGGTTCGGTTCCCAGGAGCTGCCCACCCGGGAGGGTCGGTTCTCGGTCTTCGCCAAGAGCCGCGACCACGTCTCCTCCATCTACAAGACCCCGATGCCGTTCGCGATGTTCTTCTCCGGCGGTCAGGCCGTCCACTACTCCCCCGACTTCGCCGCCAACGGCTACAACGGCGCCTCCCACGGCTGCGTGAACGTACGCGACTACGCCGCCATCACCTCGCTCTACGACCAGGTCAAGATCGGCGACGGGGTCGTCATCTACTGGTCCTGAGGACCTCCGTGAGCTGACGTCCGGCCCTCGGGCAGGATTGAGGAGGCGTACGTCCGGAGTCTTACCCTTGAGCCATGAAGGCGCTGCTCCTGGAGAACATCCATCCCGTCGCTGTCGAGAACCTCGAGAAGGCCGGCTTCGAGGTCGAGCTGCGCAGCAAGTCCCTCTCCGAGGACGAGCTGGTGGCCGACCTTCCGGGCGTGACGCTGCTCGGCATCCGATCCAACACCCACATCACCCCGCGGGTGCTGGACGCGGCCACCGACCTCAAGGCGATCGGCTGCTTCTGCATCGGCACCAACCAGGTCGACCTGGCCGGAGCCGCGGAGCGCGGCGTGGCCGTCTTCAACGCCCCATACTCCAACACCCGCTCGGTCGTCGAGCTGGTCATCGGCTACATCATCTCCCTGGCCCGACGACTGCCGGAGAAGACCGAGAAGATGCACGCCGGCGTCTGGGACAAGTCCGCGAAGGGCTCCCACGAGGTCCGCGGCCGCACGCTCGGCATCATCGGCTACGGCAACATCGGCACCCAGCTGTCCAACGTCGCCGAGGCGCTCGGGTTCTACGTCATCTTCTACGACATCGCCGACCGGCTGGCCCACGGCAACGCGCGCCGGATGAAGTCCCTCGACGCGCTCCTGGCCGAGGCCGACGTGGTCTCCATCCACATCGACGGACGCCCGGGCAACCTGGGCATGTTCGGCGAGGAGGAGTTCGCGAAGATGAAGCCGCGCTCGCTGTTCATCAACGCCGCGCGCGGCTTCCTGGTCGACAACGACGCGCTGCGCAAGCACATCGAGTCCGGCCACATCGCCGGCGCCGCGCTCGACGTCTTCCCGATCGAGCCCAAGGCCCAGGGCGACGCCTTCGAGAGCCCGCTGCAGGGCCTCGACAACGTCATCCTGACCCCGCACGTCGGCGGCTCGACGCAGGAGGCCCAGGAGGAGATCGGCTGGTTCGTCTCCGGCAAGCTGCGCGACTTCGTCGTCTCCGGATCGACCGCGCTGAGCGTCAACCTCCCCGCGGTCCAGCCGCCGCCGCTGGCCGCGGGTGCGCGCCTCGCGCTGCTGCACGACAGCGTCCCGGGCGTGCTCGCCGAGCTCAACGCCCTGCTCGCCGCCGAGGGCGTCAACGTGACCGGCCAATACCTCGCCACCGCCGGCGAGACCGGCTTCGTGGTCACCGACGTGACCGACGTACCTGCGACCACGCTGGAGAAGATCACGGCCAACCCGCACACCAGGTGGGTGCGCGCCTACCACGCCAGACGCTAGCGTTCTGGCTCATGGACCTCCCCCAACATTGGCCGCTGCCAGCGGCGACCGACCTTCTCGGTGACGTCCTGGCAGCGTACGACGACCCGACCCGCCGCTATCACGACCGCCGGCACCTCACCGAGGTGCTGGATCGGATCGAGGAGCTGCGGGCGGAGGGAGAGCGCTTCGACCCGCTGACGGTCACTCTGGCGGCGTTCTTCCACGACTCCGTCTACGACGGCGAGCGGGACGCCGAGGAGCGTTCGGCCACCTGGGCCGAGGACGCGCTGGCCGCCCACCTGGATGTCGACGCGGTCGCCGAGGTGGTCCGGCTGGTGCGGCTCACCGAGACGCACGACCCTGCGCCCGACGACCGCAGCGGCCGGGTGCTCTGCGACGCCGACCTGGCGATCCTGGCCGCGCCGACGGAGCGCTATGCGGAGTACGCCGCGACCGTCCGCGAGGAGTATCAGCACCTGTCCGACGAGGAGTTCCGCGCCGGTCGTGCCCAGGTCCTGGAGCGGCTGCTGGAGAAGGAGTCGCTCTTCTCGACGCCCTTCGCCAGGATCAGCTGGGAGGCCGCCGCGCGGGCCAACATCTCGGCCGAGATGGAGACCCTGACCACATACCTGTCACCTGATCAATAACAATTCGTGAAGCACCGCCCACCGGTGACAGAATCTCGTGGTGAGCTTCCAGACCTACGCCGACCTGTGGCGGCTTCCCGACGTACGCCGCATCCTCGTGCTGGGTCTGTTCCTGCGAATTCCGATGCCGGCCTCGGCAGTCATCGTGACCCTTCACGTGGTCGGCCCGCTGGACCGCTCCTACGCCGAGGCCGGGCTCGTCTCGACGGTCCTCGCGATCGCGATGGCGATCTCCGCGCCCTGGCTCGGTCGGCTCCTCGACCGCCTCGGCCTGCGACGTACGCTGCTGCTGCCGCTGGCCGTTCTCCCCATCGCCTGGTCGATCGCCCCCTGGGTCGGCTACCTGCCGCTGCTCGCACTGGTCGCCATCGCGGGGCTCCTCACCGTCCCGTCCTTCTCGATCGTGCGCCAGGTGATGCTCCGCTCGGTCGGGCCCGGGCAGCGCACCGCCGCGCTCAGCGCCGACGCGATCATGACCGAGCTCGGATTCATGGTCGGTCCGGTCATCGGCGTCCTCGGCGCCAGCTACTTCGGCACCTCCTGGGCGTTGCTGCTGATCCAGTGGCTCGGCATCGCCGCGGCGGTCGTGCTGTGGCTGTTCAACCCGACGATCACCGAGGGCGAGCCGACGGTCCCGAGCGACGCCGTCCCCAGTGATTCCGGCACACCGAGGCGCCGCTTCGGACTCCCCTCGTGGGTGAACCCGGGCGTCGTACTCCTGCTCGCCGGCACCTTCACCGCCTCGCTCATCCTCATCGCCGAGGACCTCGGCACCGTGGCCGCGATGCGCGACTTCGACCGCACCGCGCTGCTCGGGCTCGTCATGGCGATGTGGGCGCTCGGCTCGCTGCTCGGCGCGCTCATCTACGGCGCCCTCAACAGCCACCCCTCGACCGCGGTGATGCTCGTCCTGCTGGGTGCGACGACGGTGCTGACCGCGTTCGCCTGGGACCCGATCTCGTTCACCGTGCTGCTCCTGCTCAGCGGCTTCTTCTGCGCACCGACCCTGACCGCCGCGCTCGAGGCGATCACCAGCAGCGTCCCCTCGACCGTACGCGGCGAGGTGATGGGCTGGCACGGCTCGGCCATCACGCTCGGCAGCGCCGTCGGCGCCCCCACCGCCGGCTTCGCCATCGACCTGATCGGCTGGCAGGGCGGCTTCGTCCTCGGCGGCGGTCTCGGCCTGCTGATCGCGGCGGCCATCTGGCTCACCACCCGACGGATGTCCACCCCGGCTGAGGCGTCGCTCCCGCCGGGCGAGAAGTCGCCCGCGCCGGCCGAGTAGTCGCTCCCGCCGGCCGAGTAGTCGCTCCCGCCGGCCGAGTAGTCACTCCCGCAGGCCGAGTAGTCACTCCCGCCGGCCGAGTAGTCACTCCCGCAGGCCGAGTAGTCACTCCCGCCGGCCGAGTAGTCGCTCCCGCCGGCCGAGTGGTCGCTCCCGCCGGCCGAGTGGTCGCTCCCGCCGGCCGAGTGGTCGCTCCCGCAGGCCGAGACGTCACCGCGGCGCCACCTCGGCCGACGTACGTGACGTCTCGGCCGACGTACGTGACGTCTCGGCCAACGTAGGTGACGTCTCGGCCAACGTACGTGACGTCTCGACCGACGTAGGTGACGCCTCGGCTATCGGGGTTTGCGACGGCGCAGGCCGGCGGCAAGGAGGGCGGAGACCAGGACCCGGGAGGTGACCTCGACGGCACCCGCCGCGACCATGTCGTCGTAGGCCTCGGCCGGCACGTCGTAGTGGTCCCGGTCGAAGCCTCGGGGCGGGATGCCCAGCCGACTCGCGAAGGCGTGCAGCTCCTCGTAAGAGGTGTCGCTGGCGAGGTGAGACCACATCCGGCCGCGACTGGGTACGTTCGGCGGGTCGATGAGGATCACGGGGCATTCTTACCGCGTCCATCCTCGGGCGCCACCCTGAGGCCACAGCGTGAGCCCACAGCCTTGACCGGTCGGCAAGAATGGTTCGTGATGAACACGACAGTGCTGTTCGAGGCTCGGGCGAGGGTGCTCCATGACCTCGATGCCCGCGGACTCGCCGGTGCGGCCGCCGTCTCCGCCCTCGAGGACGCGATGACCGAGCGCGGCTGGTGGGTGGAGCAGTGGCCGGAGGGCAAGGCGTACGTCGCCGGCCTGGTCGCCCAGGACGTGCAGGACCTGCTCTTCGACGGCGAGGCCGCCGCGCGCTGGCCGGTGTGCACCTCGTGCCCGCCCGAGTCGCCGGTGCACTCGCTCCACATCACTCCCGACCTGGGAGGCCCGGACCCGATCTGGGTCTGCGAGGAGAGCGGCGACGTGGTCGCGCCGCTCGGTGCCCTCTGACCGACCCGGAAACGTCAGGATGGGCCGAGCTGCAGGTGCAGCGCGTAGCGGTCGGCACGGTAGACCGAGCGGCACACCTCGACGTAGCGGTCCCCCGCGACCGACTTCCGCTGCCTGCGGAGCACCGGGACGCCGACCGAGAGGCCGAGCAGGGTGGCCTCCTCGATGTTGGCCACGTCGGCGCGGAAGGTGTCGTCGACCCACGAGGGTCTCATGTGGCGAGTGGCCAGCTCGGCGTAGAGGCTGGTCGGCGTGGTGCGCTCGAGCATCCCGGGCACGATCGCCTCGTCTAGGTAGACGTCCTCGATGCAGATCGGCACCCCGTCGCCACGACGTAGCCGTCGCCAGTGGACGACGGCCGCACCCTCCTTGATGCCCAGCGCGCGGGCGATGGTGGGTCCGGCCTTCTCCCGGCCGAGCAGCAGCGTCTCCGACGATGCCTGCATGCCCCGGCGTGCCATCTCCTCGCTGAACCCGAGCACCGGGCTCGCCGCCCGCGGCGGGCGCGCGACGAAGGTGCCCCGCCCCGGGATCCGGACCAGCAGACCGTCGGCGACGAGCGCGTCGAGCGCCTGCCGCACGGTGGCCCGGGCGACGCTGAACTTCTGGACCAGCTCACGCTCCGAGGGCGCAGAGGCGCCTGGGCTCTCGCCGACGACCAGCTCCCGGACGTACTCCCTGATCTGGACGTGCTTGAGCGACCGCTCACCCTCGACCGACCGGACCATGACCAGAGCGTAGGTGTACACCTCGCGTACGTCCCGAATTTGGTCAAGTTGTGACATTGCAACGAGATGAGGCAGATCTTCTGCAACGAAATAAGACGGCTGGATTTCACTAGAACAAGTGTTCGATCACGAGGTACGCTATGAGGGTGGACTTCCAGGGAACACTCTTCGCCCCTACAGACGACGAGACCACCGAGACGGCCTACGAGCGGACCCATCTGGACCGCGGAGCCTGGGTGGACATCGCCCGCGGCTGGCTGCCCGATCCCGACGACGTCTTCGCGGCCCTGGTCAACGACGTCCCGTGGCACGAGGAGCGCCGGCAGATGTACGACCGGATCGTCGACGTGCCGAGGCTCCTGCACACCTACCTGCAGGGCGACCCGCTCCCCCACCCCCGTCTCGCCGAGGCCCGCGGCCGCCTCACCGCCCACTACCTGCCCGAGCTGGGCGAGCCGTTCGTGACCGCAGGCTGCTGCTACTACCGCAACGGCCACGACTCGGTCGCCTGGCACGGCGACAAGATCGGCAAGGGACGCACCGACGACACGATGGTCGCGATCGTCTCCGTCGGCGACCCCCGCCGCCTCGCCCTCCGCCCCCACGGAGGGCGAGGCGGCAAGGGCATGAGCATCGAGATGGGCCACGGCGACCTCGTCGTGATGGGCGGCTCCTGCCAGCGCACCTGGGAGCACGCCATCCCCAAGGTCTCCTCAGCCGGCCCCCGGATCTCGGTCCAGTTCCGCCCCCGCAACGTCTTCTGAGGCGGCCCCCAGATGCGTTCCGTACGCTGGTAGGAAAGGATGGGACCGACAGCCGACGCCCCTGGAGCCGCCTTGACCACCACCGCACCAACCCTCGCCCCGCCGTCCGCTGAAGAGATCGCCAGGGCGAAGGAGATCGTCGGGCGGGTCAGCACCGCCTTCAGCAGCCGCGTGGTCGGCCAGGAGCGGCTCCGGACGGCGCTGCTGATCGCGCTCCTCTCCGAAGGTCACGTGCTGCTCGAGAGCGTGCCCGGCCTGGCCAAGACGCTTGCCGCGAGCACCCTGAGCCAGACGGTCAAGGCGCAGTTCTCCCGGATCCAGTGCACCCCCGACCTGCTGCCCAGCGACATCATCGGCACCCAGGTCTACGACCAGCGCAACCACGAGTTCGAGACCCAGCTCGGCCCGGTGCACGCCAACTTCGTGCTGCTCGACGAGATCAACCGCTCCTCCGCCAAGACCCAGAGCGCCATGCTCGAGGCGATGCAGGAGCGCCAGACGTCGATCGCCGGCCACATCCACCCGCTGCCGCGCCCGTTCATGGTGCTCGCCACGCAGAACCCGATCGAGGAGGAGGGCACCTACGTCCTCCCGCACGCGCAGATGGACCGGTTCCTGCTCAAGGAGATCGTCAACTACCCCAGCGAAGGCGAGGAGCTCGTCGTCCTGGAGCGCATCGAGGCCGGCACGCTCGGCCCCGACCACGAGGAGACCCGCCCGGTCGCCGACCCCGACGACGTGATCTGGCTCCAGGAGCTGACCAAGCGCGTCTACGTCGACCCGGCGATCAAGCGCTACATCGTCGCCCTCGTCCAGGCCACCCGCAACGCCCGCCAGCTCCTCGGGCCGGAGACGGGTTCCTACGTCGAGATCGGCGCGTCCCCGCGTGCCTCGATCGCGTTCCTGCAGGCGTCGCGAGCGGCGGCGCTGCTGCTCGGCCGCTCCTACGTGACTCCCGAGGACGTACGCGAGCTGCGCCACAGCATCCTGCGCCACCGGCTCCACCTCAGCTTCGAGGCGCTGGCCGAGAAGGTCCAGCCCGAGATGCTGGTCGACGCGCTCGTCCGCGCTGTCCCGAGCCCCTGAGTGGCGCCAGGAAATCAGGCACAGAATGGCGACGTACCTTCCCCGGATCCGCACGCGGTTGATGATCCATGCCCACCGTAAGGTCGTGGGACTGCTCGACGGGGAGTACGCCAGCCTCCAGACCGGGCGCAGCATGGACTTCCACGACCTGCGGGAGTACGTCCCCGGTGACGATGTGAAGGACATCGACTGGAAGGCGACGGCTCGGTCCCGGAGCCTGCTGGTCAAGCGGTTCACCGCCGAGCGCCAGCATCTGGTGCTGCTGGCGATCTCCACCGGCCGGAGCATGGCGGCCCAGGCGACCGGCACCACGACCAAGCGCGAGCTGGCGATCTTCACCGCCGGCCTGGTCGGCTGGCTGGGTGTACGCCACGGCGACAAGGTCGCGGTCGTCTACGGCGACTCCGAGACCCAGAAGCTCACCAAGCCGGCCGACACCGAGGTCGCGCTCGAGCGGGCGCTGGGACAGGCCCACGACGCGATCACCCCCGATGCCGCCGAGGCCGACATCGTCGCGGTCCTGCACCACATCGCCACCAACGTACGCCGCCGAGCGATCCTGCTCGTCGTCACCGACGAGCACTCGGTCAGTGACGAGATGGCCGCGGTCCTGCGCCGACTCACCGTCCAGCACGAGGTCCTGGTCGCCGGCATCGACGACCTCGACCCCACCACCGCCGTGGCCGGCGGCGCGCCGACCGTCGACGTCGACACCGTCTCCGCTCTGCCCGGGTGGCTCACCGGCGACGCCGTCCTCCAGTCCCAGTACGCCGAGCTGGCCGCCGCCGAGGAGCACGGCCTGCGCGGCACCCTGGACCGCCTGGGCATCGCCTACCAGCGCGTCCAGGACGACACCACCGCCATCGGCGCGGTCTTCCATCTCCTGCAGAGGCATCGTCATGCGCGCCGGTAGCGTCCCCGAGGAGTTTCAGCAGCCGCTGGCGCACTCGGGCTGGTGGCTGGTGCTCGCGCTCGCGCTTCTCGCCGCGGTGGCGCTCTACTACCTCGTGGTCATCGTGCTGACCCGTAAGCGCAAGCCGGTCGTCGAGATCGAGACGCCCTGGGTGCCCGAGCCCCGCGACCTCCGTGCCGAGCACCTGGCCGAGATCGATCGGATCGAACGGGCGGTGCATCGCGGCGACGTCCCGGCGCGGGTCGGTCACCAGCACCTGAGCCGCACCGTGCGTGACTACGTCGCCGAGGTCAGCCAGATCCCGGCCGACAAGATGGTCCTCGCCGACCTGAAGGCGACCGTACGCAGCGACCCCCGCACGCGCCCGCTGGCGATGGCCGTCGAGGTGATGTACCCGCCCGCCTTCGCCTCCGAGGAGGAGGGCAAGGCGGCCGAGCGCTTCCCCGAGGCGCTGAGCCGGGCTCGTCAGGTGGTGACGACATGGACCTGAGATGGCCCGTTCTCGGCGCGATCGTGCTGGTCCTCACCATCATCGCGATCGCCGCGATCGTCGTGTTCGCCGCCCGGGTGCACCGCCGCCCGGCCGACGCGGTGCTCGTCGCTCACACCGCTCGGCTCAAGCGGCTCCCCCGGTTCCGCGAGCTCGCGACCCAGCAGCGGTGGCTGTCGTGGTGGCAGACCGCGGGGATCGCGCTCGCGGTGATCGGCTGCATCTGGCTGATCGCCCGGCCGCAGACCACCGACATCACCCAGAACCGCTACTCCACCCGCGACATCGTGCTCTGCCTGGACGCCTCGACCTCGATGTTCGACGAGGACACCCAGGTCACCCAGGCGTACTCGCAGCTCGTCGCCGGTCTCAACGGCGAGCGGGTCAGCCTGGTCCTGTGGAGCGACGCCGCGGTCACCGTCTTCCCGCTCACCGACGACTACGGCTGGGTGCAGGACGAGCTGGCGCGGGCCGGCCGGGCCTTCGCCCTCGGCGACCAGGAGTACGTCGCCGGGACCTATCTCGGCAAGGAGCGGGCGAGCCTGATCAGCGACGGGATCGTCTCCTGCGTCAAGCGCTTCGACCTGTCCAACCCCGAGCGCGGCCGGGCGGTCATCGTCGCCTCCGACAACGATCCGCAGGGCGGCCCGCCCGTCTACACGCTGCCCGAGGCCACCAAGTTCGCCAAGGAGCGCGACGTCCAGCTCTACGGCATCGGCTCGGCCGACCTCAGCTTCCAGGAGGACAAGCGCGCCAGCTTCGACAAGGCGATGACCGACACCGGCGGCACCTTCTCGCTGCTCGGCGACGACGGATCGATCGAGTCGATCCTGGCCGGCATCGACCGGCTCTCCGCCGATGAGGTCGTCGAGCCGCCGAAATACCAGATCCGCGACGCTCCCGGCTGGCCGATCGTCACGATCGTCGTCGGGGTGCTCATGCTGATCGCCGGGTGGGTCTACGCCCTGGTCCGCTCCGGAAGGCTATCCCCGGGCTCCCGGCCGACTCCGCCTCTCGCCTGGCCCCAGCAGAACCAGCAGACCCCACCACGGAGCGAGGTGGGTCGATGAGCGCTCTGGGATGGCAGATCCTCACCCTCGTACGCCGCGTGCTGATCGTCCTGCTCACCGTCGTCGTCCTGGTGCGACCGACCTGGGGCGCGGCACCTGCGGAGATGCGTACCGCCGACCTCGACGTCCTCGTCGTGGTCGACCGGACCCGGTCGATGGTCGCCGAGGACGCGCCCGGCGGCGAGGCCCGGATGACCCAGCTCAAGAAGGACCTCAAGGCGCTCTCGGCCGCGCTGCCATCGGTGCGGTTCGGCGCGATCACCTTCGGTGGCGAGGTCGTCCGCACCGAGATGCCGTTCACCTACGACACCACCGCCTTCAACGCCTGGGTCGACGGGCTCTACGCCGAGCGGGCCTTCGACGGGTCCGGCTCGATGGTCGACGCCCCACGCGACGTGGTCATCGACGCCCTCCAGCGTGACCAGGAGCGCTTCCCCGAGCGGCGCCGGATCGTGGTTTTCGCCTCCGACGGTGAGAACACCCGCGAGGGTGTCGACCAGCAGTCGTTCGCCGAGGTCGACGACCTCTCGGCCGGTGGCGTGGTGCTCGGCTACGGCACCGAGGAGGGTGGCCGGATGCCCTGGGACGACGAACGTCCCCAGGACGGCTACCTCAAGAACGGCGAGGGCCAGGACGCCCGCTCCCGGATCGACCTCGCCAACCTGCGTGAAATCGCAGGTCAGATGGGTCTTCAGACGCTTCACCGCACGACGAAGGAGACCAAGGAGATCACCACGGAGGCCTCGACATGGGACTCCGAGATGCTCACCGAGGAGACCTCCGCCGGCGGCGAGACGTCCCGGGCATGGATCTTCGGCTTCCCGCTCCTGGCACTCTTGCTGTGGGAGCTGTGGGGCCACCGCCGCCGTGCACACGAGGCCGAGGAGGTGCTGTCATGAGCGAGCGTCAGCGAGTGGCAACAGATGTCAGGCCAGCGCGTCCGTATTCTCGCGCTTGCGCTACGGAGGCGGTGGCATGACCCTCACCGAGACGCCTGCCGACCCGGCCGAGTCGCAACCACTACGCACTCCTCGCGAGCAGGTGCGGCGCGCGCTGCTGCTCGCCGGGATCGTGCCGGTGGTGATCGGCCTCGCCTTCCTGGCGAAGGTGATCCTGATGGATCACCACGACCGCGGTGGCCGGGACGCCTGGGACGTACGCGACGCCGCGACCGCGATGGAGCACTACTCGGCCAACCGCGACTTCAACTTCCTGCAGCCGTGGATCGCTCACTTCGACGCCGGCAACGCGGCCTTCCTCCTCGGCGAGAACGCCCGTGCGATCGCCTACTACGGCGAGGCTCTGGAGCGCGTGCCCGAGGACCACGAGTGCACCGTACGCATCAACATGTCGCTGACCCAGGAGGCGATCGGCGACCGCGCCCGGGACGCCGGCGACCAGGCCGGGGCGAAGGCCGCCTACGAGGAGGCGCTGGCCACCCTGCGCGAGGGCGACTGCCCCACCGACGCAGGCCAGGGCCCCGAGCAGTCCCAGCAGGGCGAGTCCGTCGAGGAGCGTCTGAAGGAGAAGCTGACCCCGAAGGTGCGGATCAAGCCCAACGAGCAGGAAGACCCGCCCGAGGAGCCGCAGAGCGAGGACGAGAAGGAGGACAAGCTCGACCGGCGCAACGGTGACGGTCAGGACTACCGCCGCGACGACGCCGACCTCGACGACTACGGCGGGTTCAGCGACGAGCCCCAGTGGTGAGCCTCAGCGCATGAGCGTCTGAGACGGGAGCTCCTGGAACTGCGCCCGGTACGCCTGGGAGAACCGGCCGAGGTGGAAGAAGCCCCACTGGGCGGCGATCTGGGTGACCGAGGTGGCGGTGGCGTCGGCGGTGAGCAGGTCGGTGTAGGCACGGTCGAGCCGGGTCCGCCGCCAGTACTCCAGCGGGGTGGTGTCGAGGTCGCGCTGGAACGCCTCCTGCAGCGTGCGGGTGGAGACTCCGACCGCCAGAGCCAGCTCGGCGACCTTCCAGGGGCGCTCGGGGTGGGCCTCGAGGAGGTCCACGGCCATGCGTACGGCTCGGGAGATCGTCGGCGTGACGTTCTCGGAGACGATCTGCAGGGACGTGTTGGCCTGCACCGTCAGCAGTCCCCCGATGAGCGCCTGCTCGTAGGGCGCCGCCACCAGCGGCGAGCTCATCAGCGAGCCTCCGGCCTCGACGTTGTCGTAGGCCAGCCGCACCATCTTCAGCCAGTCGCGCACCTCGGGCCGGCCGAGGTCGAGCGTGGGGTCGAAGACCACCGGCCCGGAGCCGCCGATGCCTGCGGCCGCCTCCTCGACGGCGCTACGCCGGATGTAGACCTGCAGCTTCTCGCAGCCGTCGGACCAGAGCATGTCGACCGCCTCGGTCGGCGAGCCGATCGAGGCGCGGGTGCGGTCGGCGAGGACGACCTGCTCCCCCACCTTGACCTTGGCGCTGCCGGCCAGCGGGAGCTGGATCAGGTAGAAGTCGTCGAAGGTGCCGGGAGTGATCCGCACCTCGTCGCCGTAGCGCATGTAGTTGAGCATCACGTCCTCGCCCAGCGGCGCGGCGTTGTGCACCATGTCGAGGTGGGAACCAGCCTTGGTCAGCGCCAGGTAGTGAGCACAGAATCGTTCGGCTACGGCTTCTCTGGCCTGGTCCACGTCAGTGGTGGCGACAACGGTGTGGCGACCCAGCAGGGGACGGGGCAATGGAGGCTCCTGGCGCGCGGCTCGATTGACCGAAGAGCGTAGCGGAGCCGCCGCCGCGTCGACGCGAACGCGGCGCAATCACTGCCAAAAGTCCCGGCCTCGTCGGGGTAGTCCGGTAGCGAACTGCCTAAATACCGACGAGTAATAGGCAGTTCGCTACCGGACTACCCCAACAAACGGCTGAAACGAGATGCCGGTCCCACCCAGGAGTACCGGCATCTCGCCGTACTAGCTCCTCGCTGCCAGCTTCTCCACGAGTCTGGGAGTGATGGAGGCGTACGCCTTCGGGTTGATGGGTAGCAACCACTGCACTGCCTTGACCCGCTTGCTGACATCGATGCCGACGTCACTGAGAACCTCGTCGATGTTGTGCATCGAGAACGGGATGATGTTGGTGCCGCGGGCGTGGTGGTTGTCGGTGCGCTCCCGCATCCAGGCCAGCCGCTCGGTGACGTGGGCCTCCATCTCCTCCACCGGTGGGACCTCGTGGCCGCCACCGAGGTGGGAGCCGATCCAGACGGCGCTCATCTCGGCCGAGAGCGGCGAGAAGAACGAGGAGTTGTAGCCGGCGAAGGTCAGATCCTTCACGCCCAGCGGGAGAATCTGGCGGTAGAGCTGGTAGTCGCCGTTGTCGTCGGTGAGCTGGTCACAGATCTCCTCGGAGAAGAACGGGAGCTCCTGTTTGAACCCGGTCGCGGTCACCACGACGTCGGCAGGCACCGCGCGCCCGTTGGCGAGCTCGGCGTACGGCTTGCCGTCCTTCGTCACGAAAGCGGCGATCTCGGTGTCACGCTCGACGGCGATGTCACCGGCCTCGACGCCCTCGAAGAAGCCCTCGGTGGCCAGCGAGACCGTCGAGCGGGCGATGTCGGTGAACTGGCCCTTGGGCAGCAGGCCGAGCTTCTTCAGCTTGAGCTGGCTGCTGGTGACCGACTCGACGCTGCCGACCATCGAGCCGGCCATCTTCGAGCCGCCCGCGTGCAGGACCTTCTCGGCTCCGCTGATGCTCTGGTAGGGGAAGAGCCCCTCCCCCATGCGGGTGAGCAGCAGCACCTTGTAGTTGAGGACGCCCTTGATCTTGCGGGGCATCTTCCACAGCAGCTGGCGCGCGACGACGGTGGTCGAGGCCGCCTCCTTGGCGATCTCGACAGCCACGTCGCAGGCCGACTTCCCGTAGCCGACGACCACGACGTCCTTGCCCTTGACGGTCTCCAGGTCGTGCAGCTCGCTCGCCGCGAGGATCCGGCCCCCGGCGGCCTCCAGGTCCTCGACCCCGTCGTACGCAGGTGTGAACGGCTCCGAGAAGACGCCGCTGGCCACGATGAGGTGGTCGTGGTGCTCGGTCGTCTCGCCGTCGACACCTGCGAGGACGATGTCCCAGCCGCCCCCTCCAGCCGGCTGGGCACTCCGCACCTCGGTCGAAAGCTTGATCATCGGGGTGAGCTCGTACTTCTCGACGTACATCTCGAGATAGCTCTGCACCTGCTCGCCACTGAGCCACTCGGGGAACACCTTCGGCATCCTCAGGTCCGAGAGCGTGTAGGAGTCCTTGTTGTTCTGCGTCGTCAGGCCCGGGTAGCGACGGGTCCGGCTCCAGACGCCGCCGACGTCCGGGGCCTTCTCGTAGACGGTGACGTCATGACCGAGCTCGGTGAGCACCTTGGCCGAGGCTACGCCTGCGAACCCGGCACCGATGACCGCGATCTTCACTTTTCTGTTTCCTCTCGCAGTGGGGTCTGCGTCATGGAAACGCTAGAGAGGTCGAACGGCCCTTCGCTATCCCCGTTGCGCGGGTGGTATCCGGTTTGCGCGACGGGTTCAACCTCGCAGGAGCTTGTAGCCGATCACCACCACCGCGATCACGGCTACCCCGATGGCGATCTTCTTGCCGTAGTTCTTGATGAGCACCGGTACGACCGTGGCGCCGAGGTCGATCGCCTCGGGCTGCTGAGCGCCCTTCGGCGCCTCGGCCCGCGGAGCGGGTGACCCCGCCGGGGTGACAGCCTCCGACGGTTCGGGGCTTGCTTCCCCCGACGGCTCCTCAGCGGCGGGGGGCTCCTCGGCCGGAGCCGACTTGGACTCCAGGCAGGCGACGAACTGGCCGAGCAGCTTGTCGGAGACGTCCTGCATCACCCCGCGGCCGAACTGGGCGGGCTTGCCGGTGACGGCGAGATCGGTGACGATCTCGACCTTCGTGCCGGTGCCCTCCGGGGCCATCGTCAAGGTGGCGTTGGCGCCGGCGGTGCCGTTGCCACGCTTGTCCCGTCCCTTGGCCTCGACGACCAGGCGGCGGGCGGCTTCGTCCTTCTCGACGAAGGTGCCGGAGCCGGCGTAGACCATGGCGATCGGGCCGAGCTTGACCTTCACCGTGCCGGTGAAGGTGTCGCCCTCGGCCGAGGTGACCTGGGCTCCCGGGAAGCACTCGGCGAGCGAGCCGATGTCCAGGAAGCTGTCCCAGGTCTCCTCGACCGAGGTCGGAACCGTGAACTCGTGCGTCAGGTCCACGCCTCAGCCCCCGAGGGCCTTCGTGATGGCACGCCGGGTCAGCACCGTGACCAGGTGACTCCGGTAGTCGGCATCACCGTTGAGGTCGGAGGGCGGCTCGGCACCGTCCGCGGCCAGGGCCGCGGCGTTGCGTACGACCTCCTCGGTGGCCTGCTGGCCGACCAGGGCGGCTTCGACGCCGGCGGCCCGCAACGGGGTCGCGCCCATGTTGGTGAGACCGATCGCCGCACCCTCGATCACGCCGCCGGAGACCTTGACGGTCGCGCCGACCGCGCAGATCGGCCACTGGTGGGCGACCCGGACGAACTTCTCGTAGTGGGCGGTCCACCCGGTGTGCTTCGGGATCCGTACGCCGACGAGCAGCTCGTCCTCGGAGACGGCCGTCTCGAAGAGCCCCTGGAAGAACTCAGCACCCGGAACGACCCGCTCGCCGGCCGGCCCGGCGATGACGAACTCGGCGTCCAGGGCCAGGGCCGGGGCTCCGAGGTCGCCCGCCGGGTCGGCGTGGGCGAGTGCGCCACCGAACGTGCCGCGGTGGCGTACCTGCTCGTCGGCGACCGTCGCCGTGGCACGGGCGACCAGCGCCGCGTGCTCGGCGACCAGAGGATCGGCCGCGACGTCACAGTGACGCGTCATGGCGCCGACGAAGATCGCCTCGCCCTCGTCACGTACGCCGCGCAGCGAGTCGATGCGACCGAGGTCGATGACCCACTCCGGGGCGTTGAGGCGCATCCTCAGCACCGGCAGCAGGCTCTGCCCACCGGCGATGATCTTGGCCTCGTCGCCGTACTGCGCGAGGGCGGCCAGCGCCTCCTCGACCGTGGTCGGGGCGACGTAGTCGAACGATGCGGGAATCACTGGACGTCTCCTTCCGTGCGGTCGACGTTCCCGGACATGCCCGTCGACGGATCGAAGTGTGCTGCGGCCGCACCGGTGGTCTCGCCACCGGCCGAACCCTCGTTGATCGCCCGCCACACCCGTTCCGGTGTGCAGGGCATGGCCACGTCGTGCACGCCCAGCGGGCGCAGCGCGTCGACGACCGCGTTGACCACCGCAGGCGTGGAGGCGATCGTGCCGGCCTCACCGACGCCCTTGGTGCCGAGCGTGTTGGTGGTCGCGGGCGAGGTGGTGTGGTCGATGTCGAAGCTGATCGTGTCGGCGGCCGTCGGCAGCAGGTAGTCGACGAACGAGCCCGACACCAGGGTCCCGGCGTCGTCGTAGACCGCGTCCTCCCACAGCGCCTGGGCGATACCCTGGACGAGACCACCGTGCACCTGACCTGCGACGATGAGCGGGTTGATGATGTTGCCGATGTCGTCGCAGCAGACGTACTTCCGCATCTTCACCTGCCCGGTCTCGGTGTCGACCTCCATCGCGCACAGGTGGGTGCCGTGCGGGAAGTTGAAGTTCTCCGGGTCGAAGGTGGCCTCGGAGTCGAGGTTGGCCTCGACCCCGTCGGGCAGGTTGTGCGCGGCGAAGACCGCCGTGGACAGCTCGCCGATGGACATGCCCTGGTCGGTGCCGCGCACCGTCCACCTGCCGCCGGTGAACTCCATGTCGTCGACGCTCGCCTCGAGCAGGTGGGCCGCGATCGGCTTGGCCTTCTCGAGCACCTTGTCGGCGGCCCGAACCAGCGCCTCACCGCCCACGACCAGCGACCTGGACCCGTAGGTGTCGTAGCCCTTGGCCGCGATCTGGGTGTCGCCGTGGAGCACCTCGACGTCCTCGAAAGGTACGCCGAGACGGTCCGCCACGATCTGGCTGAACGCCGTCTCGTGCCCCTGCCCGTGCGCGCTGGCCCCGGTGATGACCTCGACCTTGCCGGTCGGCGTCAGTCGCACCTGGGCGTGCTCCCAGCCACCGGCGCCGTAGTCGAGGCTGCCGAGGACCCGGGACGGAGCCAGGCCGCACATCTCGGTGAAGGTGGAGATGCCGATGCCGAGCTGGACCGGGTCGTTGTTGGCGCGGCGCTCGGCCTGCTCGGCCCGGAGCGCGTCGTAGCCGAACATCTCCTTCGCCTTGGCGGTCGCGGCCTCGTAGTTCCCGGAGTCGTAGGTCAGACCGGCGATGGTCGTGAACGGGAACTCCTCGTGCTTGATCCAGTTCTTCTCCCGGATCTCGAGCGGGTCGACCCCGACCTCGGCGGCCAGCTCGTCCATCAGCCGCTCGATGGCGTACGTCGCCTCCGGCCGCCCCGCGCCGCGGTAGGCGTCGGTCCAGGTGGTGTTGGTGAGCACCGTCTGGCAGTTGAACTGGTAGGCCGGGAACTTGTAGATCGCGTTGAACATGAAGGCGCCGAGCACCGGGACACCGCCGCCGACGATGGCGACGTAGGCCCCCAGGTTGGCGTCGAGCTCGACCTTGAGGCCGGTGACCTGTCCGTCCTTCGTCGCCGAGAGGGTCAGCTTCTGGATCTGGTCGCGGCCGTGGTGCGCGCTGAGGAGGGACTCCGAGCGGGTCTCGGTGTACTTCACGGGCTTGCCGAGACGGCGGGCCATCGCGAAGACGATCATCTCCTCCGGCGTCTGCTGGAGCTTGCCGCCGAAGCCGCCGCCGACGTCGGGCGCGATCACCCGGATCTTCGACTCGGGCACGCCTGTGGTCGCGGCGAACGCGAACCGCAGGATGTGCGGGATCTGGGTGGCGCTCCATACGGTGATCTGCTCACCGGTCGGGTCGCACACGACGCTGCGCGGCTCCATGAACGCCGGGATCAGGCGCTGCTGCCGATAGGTGCGCTCGATGACGATGCCGTCGCTCTTCGCGGAGGCGATCGCCTCGTCGACGTTGCCGCCGGTGCCGGCCTGGGCGCTGTCGAAGACCCACAGGGCGGACTTGTTGGTGCCGAGGTCGGGGTGCGCGAGCACCTCGTCCTTGACCGCCTCCTCGAGGGAGACGACCGCGGGGAGCTCGTCGTAGTCGACCTCGACCAGCTCGGCGGCGTCGCGGGCCGCGGCCGCGGACCGGGCGGCCACGATCGCGACGATCTCACCGGCGAAGGTGACCCGGTCGGTGGCGATCGGCGGGTGGGCCGGCGTCTTCTGGTCCGGCGTGATCGGCCAGGCGTTGATGCAGGCGCCGAGGCTCTCGTCGAAGTCCTTGGCGGCCAGCACGGTCACCACGCCCTCGGAGTCCTCCGCGGCGCTGGTGTCGATGCCCGTGATCCGGGCGTGGGCGAACGGGCTGCGCACCATCGCCAGGTGCAGCATCCCGGGCAGGTTGATGTTGTCGGTCCAGCGGGTCCGTCCGGTGATCAGGCGCGCGTCCTCCTTACGTCGCCGGTCGCGGCCGATCTCGTTGGTCTTGTCGGGTCGTGCCTCTACCGCGGTCACAGCGCGTCCACCTCCTCGGTGGCGCCGCGCGGGTTGGCGGCGGTGGCCAGGTGGCCGCTGGCGTACTGCACCGCGCGGACGATGTTGTGGTAGCCCGTGCAGCGACACAGGTTGCCCTCGATCCCCTCACGGATCTCGTGCTCGCTGGGCTGAGGGTTGCGCTTGAGCAGGTCGACGGACTGCATGATCATGCCCGGCGTGCAGAATCCGCACTGCAGACCGTGGCACTCGCGGAATGCTTCCTGGACGGGGTGGAGGTCGCTCTCGACCGTGTCGGCGAGGCCCTCGATCGTGGTCACCTCGCACCCGTCGGCCTGCACCGCGAGCACGTTGCACGACTTCACCGAGTCACCGTCGAGATGGACCGTGCAGGCGCCGCAGTTGCTGGTGTCGCAACCGATCACCGTGCCGGTCTTACCGAGTCCTTCGCGAAGATACTGCACGAGCAGCGTTCGCGGTTCGACGTCGTCGGTGACCTTCATACCGTCGACGCGCATGCTGATCCGGGCCATGTTGTCTCCCTGCCAGACGTCACTGTGTGGGCCAGATCACAGTAGGACGCGCAGGGTTGGGCTCCGGTTGGCTGCCGGGTCGGCGTACCCCTTCTTGGTCAGCGGCTGGCCGCCAGGCGTGCCCTGAGCAGGGGCAACGCGGGGTGGGCGCTGCTGCCCAGGCGGCGCAGACAGACGTCGACGACCTCGGTGTCGTAGGGGGCCAGCTCGCTGTAGCTGAGCACGGCGTCCGGCTGCGGGTCGGCGATCAGCGCCTCGCGCAACGCGACCGCGACGTACTCGGCCATCTCGGCCAGCGCCGGGCTGTTGGTGCCGGGCAGGAGATCCCCGCCGTACGCCTCCACAGCAGCGGCCACCCGGCCGTGGCGGATCAGGGCGAGGACCTGCTCGACGTCGGTCACGACCGGCATCAGCAGGCGGTAGGGCCGCGATGCGACCTGGCCGCCGAGGGCGTGGCGCAGGTGGGAGACCTCGGCCTTGAGCGTCGAGAAGGTGACCGCCTGGTCGCCGTAGACCATCGCGTGCAGCCGCTCCAGCGAGAGGCCCTCGGGGTGGAGCGCGAGCAGGGCGAGGATCTCGGTCTGGCGACGGTTGAGCAGCAGCCGCTGCCCGTCGAGCCAGGTCTCGGCGGTGCCGAGCAGCGTCAGCACCAGGCCAGGTTCCGCGATCGCCTCCTCGTCCCGCTGGGTCGGGAGCTTCGGCAGCGCACCCTCGATGAGCCGCGCCATCACCCGAGCCGTGGCCAACCCGATCGGATGGGTGCGGTCCCAGGTGGTCGAGAGGTCGAGGACGCCGAGGTGCTTGCCGGTGACCGGGTCGTGGAGCGGTGCGGCCCAGCAGACCCAGTTGTGCACGACCTCCGCGTAGTGCTCGGGGCCGAAGACCATCGTCGGGGTGTTGGTGCGGTTGGCGAGGTCGAGCGCGTTCGTGCCGGCGCTCTCGTCGTCCCAGCGGCCACCCGGCACGAAGTTGACCGACTCGGCCTTGTGGCGCATCACCCGGCCGCCGTACGTCCACAGCACCCGGGTGTCAGGGTCGGTGACCGCGATGACCAGGTCACCGTCGTCCGCCGTGCACCGCAGCTCCTCCTCGACCCGCTCGACCGCGACCTGGAGCGGCGAGCCACGCCACATCTCCCGGGTCTCGTCCTCGTCCGCCAGCGGCGCCTCGCGCACGTCGGGTCTGATCGCCGTCGCCGAGCGCGTCCAGCTGGTCAGGATCTCGGGCCTGACGAAGTCCTCGGCGGCATCGCCGCTCTCCACGAAGGCGGTCCAGGCCCGCGCCGCGCTGATGCGGCGCTCCTGCAGATCGCTACGAACCATCGCTCTCCCCCTAGGAGATCGGCCCAGCGAGCTCGGCCGTTGAGGCTGGATTCTGCCAAGGTAGCACCCTGTGACCCGCGTCACGATCCCCTCAGCGGTACTCCCCTCTTGATGGATCCGACCCCTATGCGCGGTCGCCGATCACCGAGGTGTCTCGTAGCCGATGGCGCGGAGTACGTCCGCGACCCAGACCAGGCCGTATCCGATCGCGCTGTCCGGGGCCTCGAGAAAGGTGCGAAGAAACTCCCAAGACTGCGTGACCGTCCCGATCGTCAACTCGTCCGGCTCCTGATTCGGTTCGTACGCCGCCATCGCAGGCACCGACCAGAACTCATCGGTGTCGATGCGAATCACACCGTCGGAGTCCTGAACATGTTCGAGCAAGACGCCAAGCACCCGCGCGAGATCCCCTGCCGGCACTTCGATCATTGGCCCTCCTTGAGCCATCGATGTCCACGGCGCGACGCGGCGCTGCGGATCCTCTTGGTCGCACCCAGCTCTGCGAGGAGTCTCAGAACGTCCTGTCGCAGGGTCACCTTGCGCGTCGAGTTCGACCCGACGCCGAACCGGCAGCAGGTCGAAGGACCAGCCGCCTCATCAATCACCCCTATATCCGAGGAAGTAGACATACAGAACGGAGCGGCCCTTTGAAAGGAAGGCGCCTCCGACACCTTCGCGACGCAGGAGCGCTAACAGGGCGCCTTGAACTGGCCACTCTGCATCGCGAATCTCTCCAGCAACCCCGATAGCTCTGCGTAATGCATCCTCCGTTACGCGCTCCGGAACTTCGATCTCGTCGATATACGGGCTCGGCCCGAAGCGCCTGTACCTTTCGATACGCCAACTCATCTTTTGCACTCTCTGCCCGGCACTGATCCCTTGATATTGTCCCCAGTCTCCGGATCGAAGGCACCCAGGTGCTTGCCACGCTTGTCATACATCTCAACCTCGCCGTGCTGGTAATCCCATTCAAGGATCTTCCCCTGCCAGGACCACCGCTTACGCAGGCCGCCACCCTTCTTCGGAGTCTTCGGAGTATCTCTTCTGGCCCCGGGGAAGCCAGGCAGGTCGCTGGGCGCGGGAACGTAATCATTGTGGACGAGGACATCAATCTCGCTCACAAAGAACGTATGAAGCCCCTCGATCGTTAGGTTGTATGCCATCAGATCCCGTGCAGCCACCCCGGCGCTAACGACGAGAACTTGCCGGTCCTCGTTAGTTACGAGCCGGTCGCCGAACCGCAGGTCGATCGCGTCAACCCACGATCCGCCACTCGCACCCGAATCGCCGCGGTTTGTGACCCAGAAGGGGTGTTCGTCGGTCGCATCGATCGTGGTCCCGTCCGCCAGGCGCACCGCAACCATGACATGCGGACCGTAGTGACGGATCAGGTCCACCACCTTGCGTGGCCCAGACTCGCCCGTGACAGGGTTCGTTGCTATCACCAGATCGCCAAGGCTTACATCCTTGATCGGCCTCCTGGATCCGTCCGCCATCGCCACTAAGGTGCTGGCTGTAAACGAGTTCCCAGGAATTTTGCAAGCCTTCTTGCGAGCCGGGTCTGTCGCGTGGATTGTGTTCTTGGAGGTCTGGCGTGGTGTCCCGGCGTGAGGTCGGGGCGGAAGGACGATCACGCTTATGACGGAGGAAGT
>NZ_JBIWNX010000026.1:0-52030 GCF_044767415.1 Nocardioides sp. NPDC101246 | reverse complement strand
TGCCCTGCCCCCGGCGCCCCCTGTTGTGGTCCCCCGCCAGGGTTGTGGGGGGGGGGGGGGGGGTGGGTGGGGGGTGGGGGGCGGGGGGGGGGGGGGGCGGGGGGGGGGGGCCCCGGCCCCCACGCCGCGTACGGGGTGCTACTTGATCTCGTCGGCGGTGTAGTAGTCGGAGTCGACGAGCACCTTGGTGACGTCGTCCTTGGTGACCACGACCGGGTCGAGGAGGTACGACGGAACGACCTTCTTGCCGTTGTCGTAGGTCTCGGTGTCGTTGACCTCGGGCTCCTCGCCCGCACCGACGGCGACGATCATGTCGACGGTCACCTTGGCGAGCTCGCGGGTGTCCTTGAAGATCGTGGAGTACTGCTCACCGGCGTTGATCGACTTCACCGACTGCACCTCGGCGTCCTGACCGGTCACGACCGGGAGGTCGGCGGTGGTGTAGCCGTTGCCCTTGAGCGCGGCGATGATGCCGAGCGAGAGGCCGTCGTAGGGCGAGAGGACGCCCTGGACCTTCGTGGAGGCGTACGTCTTGGTCAGGATGTCCTCCATGCGCTTCTGCGCGGTGGCGGGGTCCCAGCGCAGGATCGCGGCCTGCTTGAAGTCCGTCTGACCGGAGGGGATGACGATCTCGCCGGACTTGATCAGCGGCTCGAGCACCGACATGGCGCCGTCCCAGAAGAAGGTGGCGTTGTTGTCGTCGGGCGAACCACCGAAGAGCTCGACGTTGTAGGGGCCCTCGCCCTTGGCCTTCAGGCCCTCGACGAGCGAGGTGGCCTGCTGCACGCCGACCTGGAAGTTGTCGAAGGTCGAGTAGTAGTCGACGGCCTCGGTGTCGCGGATGAGGCGGTCGTAGCTGATGACCGGGATCTCCTGCGAGTCGGCGGTCTCGAGGACCTCACCGAGCGCGGTGCCGTCGATGGCCGCGACCACCAGGACGTCGACGCCCTTGGTGACCATGTTCTCGACCTGGGAGACCTGGGTCGGGATGTCGTCCTCGGCGTACTGCAGGTCGACCTTGTAGCCCTCGGCCTCGAGCTGCTTCTTGATGTTGTTGCCGTCTGCGATCCAGCGCTCCGAGGACTTGGTCGGCATGGCTACACCGACGGTGCCCTTGTCGCCGCCCTCGCCGCCGTCGCCGCCGCATGCCGCGAGGCCGAGCGCAAGCGCTGCCGCGGTGATCGTGGTGAGTACCTTGCGCACTTACCTGCTCCATTTCATCTACGGCCGCGTCGGTAGGCCTACGCGCCGCTGTCGGGGGTGCCGGAGACCGGCGCACGGGCCGGTTCCCAGGTGAGTCACATCACAGATGTGAACGCTCACATCGAGACAGGCTGCCTCCTCATGTCCGAATGCGTCAAGTGCAGGACGACGATGTTTCCGACTCGTGACTTACGGGAGGCTCCGTTGATCATCTCCGCCCGCACAGGCAATCCACAGACTGACCGTCTCGCCGGTACGACGAGACGTTCCGGTTGGTCTACCGACGAGTAACAGGCAGAAACGTCCCGTCGTACCCGAGACCGCGATCAGATGTGGGTGACCGCCACCAGCGCGCCCGACCCGCCCGGCCAGGCAACCGCGATCGACTCGTCGCCTTCCGCCTCCGAGCCGTCGGCGACGCGCTTCACCGTGACCGTGAAACCGCCGGCCTCGATGTGGGGCGTGGCGCCGTGGGAGCGGATGGTGACACCGTCGAGGTGCGGTACGGCGTCCGGGGACCACGAGCCGGTGCCGGCCGCGGTGACGACGGCAGCGCGGCGCTCGACCAGCCGGCCCTGGTCGTAGACGTCCATCGGCTCCTGGGTCGCACCGGTGAGCGCCGCGGCCAGCAGCGCCCGGACGGCCACCGGGTCGGCGCAGGCGTCGTAGACGTAGCGCGTGCCCAGCGCCGAGTGCTCGGTGGTCGCCATGAGGAAGTCCTCGGCGCCGTCGAGAGGCGCCTCCCGGTAGGAGACCGGGAGGTGGACGACGGACTCGCCGACCGCGAGGAGCACGCACTCGATCCCGACCCTTCCGGCCGGATCGTCGAACCGGTAGGAGCCGATCGTGCTTGTCAGGTCACCCTCGCACCACGCCTGGGTGGCGAGCCAGGCGCCGAAGATCTCGTTCTTCGACGGAGTCAGCGTGGCCTTGTGAACGATCGACATGACCCGTTATCTACCAGGTCAGGACACCTTGTGGCTATCGCCTTCGCCGTTCGAGGAAGCGTCGGTCCCGGAACCGGCCTCGGCGTCGATCTCGGAGTCGATCTCGGCATCCTCCTTGGCGCGGGCGGCGTCGACCGCCTTCGCGGCCCGGGCCTCGACCTTCTCGGCGAAGGCCCGGCGCTGCGGGTCGAGCACGAAGAAGGAGAGCACGCCGCTGATCACGAACGCGACGATCACCGCGAGGAAGATGTCGACCTCGCCGGCGACCAGCGCCCAGACACCGGCGACGATGCCGAAGGTGGCGACCAGCGACAGCAGCCGCAGGCCGGTGTAGATCAAGAACTCTTTCATCGCGAGGCTCCCTCGGTGAGCTCGACGACCGCCGGGGCTGCGGGCGCAGCGTACGAGTGCTGCGAGGTCGAGGAGAAGTAGTTGATGCCGATGAAGTTGAACCACAGCGTGGCCAGCCCGATCAGCGCCACGATCGCGGCCTTCTTGCCCTTCCACCCGGCGGTCGCGCGGGCATGCAGGTAGCCGGCGTAGACGACCCAGGTGATGAACGCCCAGACCTCCTTGGGGTCCCAGTTCCAGTAGGAGCCCCAGGCCTCGTGGGCCCAGATCGGACCGGAGATCAGCACCCCGAAGGTCCAGACCGGGAACGCGAAGGCGTGGATCCGGTAGGAGACCCGGTCGAGGTTGTCGAGGTCGGGCACCCGCGCCAGCAGGGCGGCGTCGGGGAAGCGCGCCTTGAGGAGGTACGTCACCGAGGCGATGCCGCCCAGCGTGAACCCGCCGGTGGCGATGATCGCCGCGATGACGTGGATGACGAGCCAGTAGGAGTTGAGCGCCTCGGTCAGCGGCGCGACCGGCTCGTAGAGCCCGACCACAGCCAGCATCAGCACCACGACCGTGAAGCCGAGCACCCACGGCGCCATCCAGGACAGCTTCAGCCGCCGGTGGAGAGCGACGTACGCGGCGGCGACCACGAACGAGCCGGAGATCGTGAACTCGTACATGTTGCCCCACGGCACCCGGTTGGGGTCGGCGGCCATCCCACGGCCGACCAGCGCCACCAGGTGGCACACGACCGCGATCGCGGTCAGGAGCAGGCTGAGGCGTCCGAAGAGGGCTGCCCGGTGCTCGCGTACGGCATCGGCGGGGTTCGCCGGGGCCTCGGCCGGCGCGCCGGCGCCGACGAGCTCCTTCTCCGCGACCGCGGCCCTGGCGCGCGACTGCCAGGCCGACCACTCGACCAGCGCGCAGAGCAGCGCCAGGAAGTAGACGACGCCGGCGGCCGTGATGGCCTGGTTGCTGAGAACGCCCCAGGTGTGGTCAGACATCCTTCTCCTCCTGTGTTCGCGCGCCTCGTAAGGTCTCGACAAGGCCGGTGACGACGGCTTCGGTGTCTCCACCGCCGGAGCGGTCGAGGGCGGCGATCTCGACCAGTGTGCGCCCATCGACGCGGCGGGCGCGAACCCACACCCGTCGCGGGCGGATGAAGAGGGACCCGAGCAGCCCCACCAGGGCGAGCGAGACGCCGAGGAGCGCCCACTCCTTGGCGGGCGACTTCGAGATCTGCACCCGGTTCCACTGCTGGACGTCGTCGAAGGAGATCGATCCCAGACCGTCGGGGAGCTCTGCCGTCTCCCCCAGGCGCAGGTTGAACGCCTTGCCGGACTCGTCGGGCGACATCATGTTGGCCTTGGAGGTGTCGAGCGCGTAGACCGACTGAGGCCCGGCATCGAGGTTGAGGTCGCCCCGGAAGCCCTGCAGCGAGAGCATCGCGTGCGAGCCGTCGCCGATGTCGCCCATCAGGTTGACCGGCTCGCCGTCGACCGTGCCCTCGAAGGGGTAGAACAGCCCCTGGAAGCCGATCTCCTCGGGCGAGGCGTACGGCGCCTTCACGACCCCGAAGGAGAGCAGGTTCTGGCTCTGCGGGAGGAAGATCGTCGGGCCGGAGTAGGCGACGTTGCCGTCGCCGTCGCGCACGGTGATCACCGGTGCGTAGCCGTGGGCGAGCAGGAAGACGTCGGTGCCGCCGATGGTCAGCGGGTGGTTGACCCTGAGGTCATAGCTCTTCTCATCGCTCGAACCCGCCGTGTAGCGGATCTTCGAGTTGAACCCGCGCGCGGTCCCGGCGCCCGCGCCGGTGGACAGCCACTCGGCGTGGAAGTCGTCGATCTTGAAGCTGAAGTCGTCGAGGTCCTCGGGGGCGAAGAGCGAGCCGGACTTGAAGTCGTCGTACTGCGAGAGCTCGTTGGCGAAGCCGTACTCCTCCCCCACCAGCACGATCACGCCGCCCTTGTAGCCGAACAGGCTCCCGGTCGCGAACGCGACCAGCACGATGATCAGCGACATGTGGAAGATCAGGTTGCCGGCCTCGCGCAGATAGCCCTTCTCCGCCGAGACGGACTCCCCGTCATCGTCCTTCCGGATGCGGTAGCCGCGGAGCTGCTTCCGCGCCGCGGCGAGCACCTCGGCGGGCTCCTCGTCGGTGACGTACGTCGCCGAGTCGGGCAGCCGGGTCAGCTTGGCCGGGGTCGCCGGCGGCTGGGCACGCATGGCCCGCGCGTAGACGAGGCAGCGCGGGATGATGCAGCCGACCAGGGAGACCATCAGCAGCAGGTAGATCGCCGCGAACCACGGCGTCGAGTAGACGTTGAAGAGCCCGAGCTTCTCGTAGATCGGCGTCAGCGTCGTGTGCGCCTCGCGCCATTGGTCGGCCTTGAGCGAGTCGACCCCGTCCTGCGGGATCAGCGACCCGGGAACGGCCGCGAGCGCGAGCAGCAGCAGCAGGATCAGCGCCGTACGCATCGAGGTCAGCTGGCGCCAGCCCCAGCGTGCCAGCTCGCGGGCGTTCAGCTCGCCCGGGCGGCGTCCGCCTTCGTTCTTCTCCTGGTCGGGAGCGGTAGTAGTACTCATAGCGCGATGCCCTCCCAACGCTGGACGAGCTGGACCTGCAGCCACTGGACGCCGTTGTCCCACCAGCCGGTGAGCATGGCGATGCCGATCAGGATCATCAGTACGCCGCCGATGATCGTGATCGCGCGGGTGTGCCGGCGGAACCAGGTCAGCGCGACGGTGGCCTTGCGCCACATCACCGCGACGAGCACGAACGGGATGCCGAGCCCGAGCGCGTAGACGGCGAGCAGCAGGCCGCCGCGGGCGGCGGTGCCCTGGTCCCAGGCGAGGCCGGCGATGACACCGAGCGTCGGACCGGTGCACGGGGTCCAGGCCAGCCCGAAGAGGAAGCCGAGCAGCGGCGCCGCGGCCAGCCCGACGGCCGGCACCTTGTGGAACTTCAGGTCGCGCTGCAGCAGCGGGATGAAGCCCATGAACGCGACGCCCATGATGATCGAGAGCACACCGAGCACCTTGGTGCCGGTCTGCTGGAACTCGAGCAGCTTGTAGGCGATCCCGCCCACGGTGATGCCCATCAGGACGAACACGACCGAGAATCCGGCGACGAAGAGCAGCGACCCGGCGAGCATGCGGCCACGGCGTACGTCACCGGAGGCGAGGTCGGCACCGGACAGGCCGGTGGCGTAGGAGAGGTAGCCCGGGAGCATCGGCAGCGTGCACGGCGAGACGAACGAGAGGAACCCGGCCAGCAGCGCGACTGGGATCGCCAGCATCAGCGACCCGCTCCCGGCGGTGCTCGCGAACCAGTCGGTCACGACGGTTCACCTGCCGAGGTGATGAGCTCGTCGAGCGTACGAGCCGAGGGGATCTCGCCGCGGATCAGCGCCGCCACCCGTCCCTCGGTGTCGAGGATCGCGGTGGCCGGGATGGCGCGGGGCGCCAGGGAACCCTTGAGGGCGAGGACTGCGGACCCGTCGGGCGAGTAGACCGAGGGATAGCCGATGCCGTAGTGCCGCTCGAACGCCTGCCCCTGCGCGGCCGAGGCGTCGCGGGTGTTGAGCCCGACGAAGGCGACCTCGTCGCCCAGCTCCTCGTAGGCGGCCTGGAGCATCGGCATCTCCTTGCGGCACGGCGCGCAGCCGGTCCACCACACGTTGAGCACCGTGACCTTGCCCCGGGTGTCGGCCAGGTCGAACGGCTTGCCCTCGAGGGTCTCGCCGGTGAGCTCGACCGGCTCGCCGCGATCGGCGACCGGGATCTCCTGGGTGCGGCCGTCACCGGAGATGTAACCGGCTTCGTTCGTGCCGGTCTGCCCACACGCGGCCAGCAGCCCCACCGTCACCAAGGTGAGGAGGAGGCCACCCAACTTCTTACGCACGCGCAGGACTCTTCCTGACAAACCTGAGAGCCCCGTTAATCTTCGTCCATGTCGCCGGCCGAGAACGGCGCGTACTTGTCCTTCGCGGGCAGCATGTCGCCGGCCGGCTCGCTGTAGGAGAGCGCGACGAACTCGTCGTCGACGAAGTGCAGCGAGGTCAGCGAGCACAGCGCGCACTGGCGGCGGCGCGGGTCGTGCAGGAAGCTGCGGCCCTCGATGTGGAGCCGGGTGGTCCAGATCGGCAGCTGGTGGGAGACGATGACCGCCTCGTGGCCCTTCGCCATATCCCGGGCGTCGTGGATCGCGGCCATCATCCTGGCCACGATCTCCAGGTAGGGCTCGCCCCACGACGGCTTGAGCGGGTTGAGCAGCTTCGGCCAGACCTTGGGGTCCTTCAGCGGCCCCATGCCGTCCTTGAAGCTCTTGCCGACGAAGAGGTTCTCCGACTCGAGCACCCGCTCGTCGAGCGAGATGTCGACGCCGAGCGCCTTCGCCAGCGGCCCGGCGGTCTGCTGGGCGCGCTCGAGCGGGCTGGAGATGACATGGGTGATGTCCTGCCCGGCGATCCGGTCGGCGACCCGCTCGGCCATCCGCAGGCCGAGCTCGGAGAGGTTGAACCCGGGCCGGCGGCCGTAGAGGATGCCTTCCGGGTTGTGCACCTCGCCGTGGCGCAGCAAGTGAACCGTGGTCTCGATACTCATGACATCACCTTCGCACTGGCCTCGGCGGCGTACGGAAGCGCCTCCGTGATCTGGGAGATCGCCCGCTCGTCGTGGGCGGAGGAGAGGAACCAGGCCTCGTAGGCGCTCGGCGGCAGGTAGACGCCCCGATCGAGCATGGCATGGAAGAAGGCCTTGTACGCCGCCTCGTCGGTGGTCTTGGCCTCGTCGAAGTTGCGCACCGGCCGGTCGGTGAAGAAGACCGAGAACATCGTGCCGGTGGACTGGATGACGTACGGGAGACCGACCTTGGTGAAGCTCTCCTCGATGGCGGCCTTCACGACGTCGGCGGCCTGGGTGATGTGGTCGTAGACCTCGTCGGTCGCCAGGCGCAGCGTGGTGAGGCCGGCGGTGGTCGCGACCGGGTTCCCGGAGAGCGTGCCGGCCTGATAGACCGGCCCGTCCGGGCTGAGCGAGCCCATCACGTCGGCGCGGCCGCCGAAGGCCGCCGCCGGGAAGCCGCCACCCATCACCTTGCCGAAGGTGACCAGGTCGGGCGTCCAGCCCTCGTGCTTGCCGTCCAGGCCCCACTGCCCCTGCTTGCTGGCCCGGAACCCGGTCATCACCTCGTCGGAGATGAACAGGGCGCCGTTCGCCGTGCAGGTGGTCGCGAGGAACTCGTTGAACCCGGGCTCCGGCGGGACGACGCCCATGTTGCCCGGCGAGGCCTCGGTGATCAGGCAGGCCACCCGGCCTGCGTATTCCTCGAACGCCGCCGTGACCGCGGCCCGGTCGTTGTAGGGCAGCACGACCGTGAGCTCGGTGCTGCTCTCGGGGACGCCCGGGGTGCCGGGGATCGCGTGGGTGACCAGCCCGGAGCCGGCGCTGGCGAGGAGGGAGTCGACGTGGCCGTGGTAATTGCCGGCGAACTTGAGGATCACGTCGCGCCCGGTGAACCCTCGCGCCAGCCGAATGGCCGACATCGTCGCCTCGGTGCCGCTGCTGACGAACCGCACCTTCTCGACCGGCGCCCGCTCGACGATCGCCTCGGCGAGCTCGACCTCGGGAGTGGTCGGAGTCCCGTAGGAGGTGCCCCGGGTGACGGCCTCCAGGACCGCCGCCTGGACCTCCGGATGGGCATGACCCAGCAGCATCGGGCCCCAGGAGCAGATCAGGTCGACGTACTCGTTCCCGTCGACGTCGGTCAGCCACGCCCCCTTCGCCTCCCGGATGAAGCGCGGCGTCCCGCCCACCGCGTTGAAGGCGCGCACAGGCGAGTTCACGCCGCCCGGCGTCACGGCCTTCGCCCGGGCGAAGAGCGCTTCGGATGCCGCTGCGGACAGGGTGGGAGCATCGGTAGGCACGGCGCCATTCTCGCCGAGACCACCCCGGATCCCCACTTTCGGCCTCACCCGTTGGCGATAACAGCCCCTGGAGGCAGACCCGGATCGGCGTTGGAGATGTCGTTGATGCTGAGCGGACCGGCGTACTGCCACACGCCGCCGAGCTCGCCGGCGAGCGGGGCGGACGGGCCGCCGAGGCCGGTGGTCGTCGTCCCGTTCCCGACCTCGAACCCGCCGCGCGCGGTCCACGGCGTCGTGAACGACGCCTCCGGCATCTCACCCTCGGCACTGCCGTCGCCGAACTCCGGGCGCATCCCGTTGAGGTAGATCTCGATCTGCCGGCGTTCGGCGTTGTAGACGCCGATCACGACGTTGACGTCGTCGGGCACCCAGACATCGGCGCGCACCTCCGCGACCGCGGCATCGGCGTCATCGCTCTCGGCCATGCGGAAGTAGACCTGCCCGCCGGATCCATCACTCTTGAGGCGGTAGCCGAGCGTCCACGCGGCGGCGTTGTCGCCCGCCTGCTGAGCGATCACGGCCGACCGCGTCGGGTCGGTGAACCGAACGGATGTGGCCACCGAGAACGACACGGCCGAGTCGGTCACCGGGTGGTCCAACGCGATGCTCTGTTCGGGCGCGCCCGGCAGCGCCAGGACGGCACCTGGGAGGTACTGGTCACCGGCGCCCTCGACGCGGAGCTGGGCACCGTACGAGCGATCGGCCAGTACGCCGGACTCGACCGTGTCGGTGCCGACCCCGAGGTTCCACTCCGCGGCCATGCTGGTCGCGTACCCCTCGTTGGTCTCCAACGACACGCGCTCGGCGATCACGGCCCCGGAGGCCGCGTTGCCCCAGATCCCGACCTCGTCGACCGTCGCGGTGGCGCAGCCGGCCGCAGCGAGGGACGCGCTGCCGCAACCCAACCTCCAGTCGGTGCTGTCCCACGCGTCCGCGGCATACGTCACGCTCGATCGGGCCACACCGTCGACCCAGAGGGTGAGCTCGTCGGCAGCCGCCCGATAGGTGACCGCGAGGTGCGTCCATGCACCCCGGATGCCGGGCGCCGAGGCGAGCTCGGCACCCGTCGCCGAACGGCGTCCGGCGACCCAGCTGGCCGTCTCCGCGTCGTACCCGATCTCAAGCGCATCGCCTTCGGGGGACGCGGCGGAGACCAGGGTCATGGACTCGGCTGCCTCGACGTGGGCCCACAGCGCGACCGTGAAGTCATCGGCGGTCGAGATCCCGGCGGTCGTCGCAGTCGCAGGCGTCCCAGCATCGAACCGCAACCCGACGTCGTCGCGTCCGAGCGGCGAGGTCCCGGCACCTCCGAGGTCCAGCTCGCCGGATTCGGGGTCCGCGCCTGTGTTGGCACCAGGGGCGGACGCGTCGTTGAAGGACCACTCCACCAGGGGCTCGTTGCGCGGCACGAAGAAGTCGTAGCTCGCGAAGGAGCCCCACTGGCCAGCCCTGTCCCGGGCTTGGACGCTCAGCCTTCGCACACCGCTCCCCGCCGACGTGAACTCGATGGATCGCGGCCTTCCGGCCGCTGTCGCGATGGGCTCGCTCAGGCCCGAGGGCTCGTCGCCGGTGGCACCCAGGACCACCCATCGGTAGGCGTCCACATCGACGTCCCCCGCGGCGGCCTTCAGCTCGAAGGATCCGGTCTCGCCGACGTGGTTGCCGGTGTGGGGACAGACCGTGGGCGTCTCGGCGGACCCGCATTCGGGGAAGTCGAGGCTCGACACGACCGGCGCGAGCGGCGCGGCGTCGACGGGTGCGGCCATCGCGGCTCCCGGGGCCAGGGATCCGGCCGCCAGCAGCACGCCGAGACCAGCAACAAGGAGCGACGACGCGGGACGCATGGGGGAACTCCTGACTCCAGGGGATATGAAGAGCGGCGGTCCGGTCCAGGGGCCGGCGCAGCGCACGGAATCTACGCAACGTCGTTACGTGTTTCCCTCGTTTGGCCATCCCGTTCCGGACCTGTGGCACTACGGTTACCGACATGGCGTGGCGACTCCCGTCGCGAAGGACCTGCTCCGTAATCCGACGTGACACTGTTCACATGCAGATCCGGCTGATAACCTACAGTCGTTAGATAAACAAGTTTCGGGATTCAGCGTCACAGACCACGACAACCTGCGTCTCATCAGCGTCTCGTTAACTGGAACGCAATGTGCCAGTAAAACGTGACGCGCGTAACTTTGACGTGAGACGGTTCGTTGTAAGCCTTGCGATATGGGGAGCAAGACCCGGGGCGTTCCATCTCGGGGATTGAGAGGGAGATTCGATGTCCGCTACGCGCTACAACCGCCTTCAGAAGGCGACGGCGCTCGTTCCGCTCGCGCTGTTGAGCGCGGCCTGGACGGTCAACGTCACCGGTCTGACGCAGTCGAGTGCCACCGCATCAGGGACCAGGTATGACGACGCGTTCAGCCTGCCCGACGGGACATCGGTCCCGACCGAGGCGATCGAGGCGCCGGCCAGCGTGTCGGCCTCGACCAACGAGGGCGACAAGTCGCTGCCGGGGACGGCCAGTGCCGCCGGCATCCCGTCGGCCGCGCTCGCCGCCTATCAGCGAGCAGCCACGGTCATCAACGCCGCCGACGCCGCCTGCAAGATCGACTGGCCGCTGATCGCCGCGATCGGGCGGGTCGAGTCGAACCACGGTCGCGCCAACGACAACCGTCTCAGCGCCGAGGGCGTCTCCACCCCCGGCATCTACGGGGTGCCGCTCAACGGCAAGGGCAACGTCTCCCAGATCACCGACACCGACGGTGGACAGTACGACGGCGACACCAGCTACGACCGCGCGGTCGGCCCGATGCAGTTCATCCCCTCCACCTGGGCGATGGTCGGCGTAGACGCCGACGGTGACGGCAAGCGCAACCCGCAAGACATCAACGACGCCGCCCTCGCGAGCGCCGTCTACCTCTGCTCCGGCAACGACGACCTCTCCACCGACCAGGGCGCGCGGGCAGCGGTCTTCCGCTACAACCACAGCCAGTCGTACGTCACCACGGTGCTCGGTGTCGCCGAGGCCTACCGCTCCGGTGACTTCACCTCGATCCCGAACAGCACGATCCCGGTCGACTACGCGATCCCGCGGATGGAGGCTCCCAAGCCCTCGAAGCAGAAGGGCCACGAGCTCCGCGCAGGCGGCCAGCAGACCGGCCCGCGCGGCGGCTCCTCGCAGGCTCCGTCCAACCCGTCCAGCGAGGCCCCTTCCGGG
The DNA here is from genome assembly GCF_044767415.1 of Nocardioides sp. NPDC101246. Taxonomy (NCBI): domain Bacteria; kingdom Bacillati; phylum Actinomycetota; class Actinomycetes; order Propionibacteriales; family Nocardioidaceae; genus Nocardioides; species Nocardioides sp. NPDC101246. Next base: position 40,403 of record NZ_JBIWNX010000026.1, on the reverse strand, counting down.
GAGACTCCCGGCGGGAGCACCGGCGGCGGAACCGGCGGCGGCGGTGACGACGGCGGCGCCACCACCGACCCGGGGAAGGCGCTGGAGCCGGTGACCAAGCCGGTCGAGAAGGTGGTCGCAACCGTCGGCGAGCTCACCACTGTCTGCACCAACGCGGTGGTCGACCAGCTCGGCTCCGTTCTCGCCCGCACCGTCCCGCAGAGCACGATCGCCGACTGCGTGGCACAACTGCAGGGCAAGACCCTGCCCGAGGCCACCGATGCGGTCGGCGGCATCCTGACGGGCCTGCTGAGGCTGCTCGGTCTCGTCAAGTAGTTCCGAGGCATACGCGAAGGGCCCCGCCGGACGGCGGGGCCCTTCGCATGTCTGGAGCGCTCAGGCGGCGGGCTCGTCGTCCTCGTACTCCGTGACGAAGGCCCGGCCGGCCTCGCGGACCGCGGCCAGGGAGGATGCGTCGGCGAGCAGTGAGCTGAGGTGGTAGTCGGCGACCGACTCGGCCAGGGCAGCCGAGTTCGCCGAGGCCTTCTCCTCGTCGCGCCGGCCGTGCCAGAGCCGGTGCTGGGCGCCTTCGTTGAGCGAGAGCAGCATCAGCGCGGTCGCGGCCGGGTCGGTCTGACGCAGCTCGCCGCTGTCGACGCCGAGCTCGAGGAGCTGGGCGGCCGCGTCACGCAGCTTGTCGCCGTCCTCCTCGAAGCCCGCGAAGACCTGCGGCTGCGCGAGCGCGGCCACCTCCAGCTCGTAGAAGTCGAGCGGGGCGGTGCACAGCTGACGGACGTCGGTGTAGAGGAAGGCGTAGAGCCGCGGAGCGACCGGGCCGTCCTCCTCGAGAAGCTTCTCCGCGAGGGTGAGCGACTCGCGGTTCTTCTCCATCAAGGCGGAGAGGATCTCCTCCTTGGACTTGTAGTAGTAGTACATCGAGGACTGACGCAGTCCGACGCACTCGGCGATCTGACTGATCGTCGTCGCTGCGACCCCTTGAGCGGTGAAGAGCCTGGATGCCTCTTTGAGGATCTCTTCCCGCGGGTTCGCCGAATCACGTCCACTGTTGCGCGGCCGACCGGTGCGCTTGGGGCTGGCCAACTCTCGATTGGTCACGGGCTGCAGTCTACTCTCAGGATATGTTCCACGTCACAGAGCTGAGCGGCTGATCCGGCGAGAACGTCAGCCTCGCAGCCAGCCAGCCGCTTCGGTGGCCCAGTAGGTCAGAATGACGTCCGCGCCCGCCCTCTTGAAGGCGGTGAGTGTCTCCAGGATCGCCGGTTCGCGGTCGATCCAGCCGTTCGCGGCGGCGGCTTCCAACATCGAGTACTCCCCTGAGATGTTGTACGCAGCCACCGGAACATCGACAGACTCACGCACTCGCTGCAGGACGTCGAGATACGGGAGCCCGGGCTTGACCATCACGATATCGGCACCCTCGGCGACGTCAAGGAGCGCCTCGCGGACGCCCTCCAGCCCGTTGGCGGGATCCTGCTGGTAGGTGCGCCGGTCGCCCTTGAGCGCGGAGTCGACCGCCTCACGGAACGGGCCGTAGAAGGCCGAGGCGTACTTCGCGGAGTAGGCGAGGATCGAGACGTCGGTGTGGCCGGCGCCGTCGAGAGCGTCGCGGGTCACCGCGACCTGCCCGTCCATCATCCCGGACGGGCCGACCATGTGGACGCCGGCCTCGGCGTGGGCGATCGCCATCTGGGCGTAGATCTCGAGGGTGGCGTCGTTGTCGACGGAGCCGTCCTCGGCGAGCACACCGCAGTGACCGTGGTCGGTGAACTCGTCCAGGCACAGGTCGCTCATCACGGTGAGCGCGTCGCCCACCTCGGAGACGACGTCGGCGATGGCCACGTTGAGGATGCCGTCGGGGTCGAGCGCTCCCGAGCCCACGGCGTCCTTCGTCTCCGGGACACCGAAGAGCATGATGCCGCCGATGCCGGCCGCAGCCGCCTCAGAGGCCGCCTTGCGCAGCGACTCGCGGCTGTGCTGGACGACGCCGGGCATCGTCGAGACCGGGACGGGCTCATCGATCCCCTCGCGCACGAACGCGGGCAGGATCAGGTTGGCGGGGCGTACGGCCGTCTCGGCGACCATCCGGCGCATGATCGGCGTGCGGCGCAGCCGGCGGGGACGGATCACGGGCTTCTCGATGCTCATCTGCACTCCATCGTGAATGGGTACGTTCCACGGTAGTGCAACAGCCGCGTGCACCCATACTCGGGAGCACGCGGCTGTCGGAAGTGGAACCGTCGGATCAGGACGTACGCGAACGGCGGCGCGAGGCGGGGCGCCGGTCGGACGGCTTGGCGACCGGCAGACCCTGCTCGACCAGCGACGCACGACGCGCGGCGCCGAAGGCGGCGAGCGCCTCGGTGAGCGCCTCGATCGACGGCTCGGGCGACATCACGTCGACCCGCAGGCCGTGCTCCTCGGCGGTCTTGGCGGTGGCCGGACCGATCGCCGCGATCACCGTGGAGGTGTGCGGCTTGCCCGCGATACCGACCAGGTTGCGGACCGTGGACGAGGAGGTGAAGACCACCGCGTCGAACTTGCCCGTCTTGATCGCGTCGCGGGTCGGCGCGGGCGGCGGGGCCGCCCGGACGGTGCGGTAGGCGGTCACGTCGTCGCACTCCCAACCGAGGTCGACCAGGCCGGCGATGAGGTTCTCGGTGGCGATGTCGGCACGCGGGAGGAAGACCCGGTTGATCGGGTCGAGGTCCTCGTCGTACTCCGGCCACACCTCGAGCAGGCCGGCGGCCGACTGGTTGTCGGTGTTCGGCACCAGGTCGGGGCGGAGGCCCCAGGCCTCGAGCGCCTGCCCGGTCTTCTCGCCGACAGCGGCGATCTTCAGACCGGAGAAGGCGCGGCAGTCCAGGCCGTACTCGTCGAACTTCTCGCGTACGGCGCGCACCGCGTTGATCGAGGTGAAGGCGATCCAGTTGTAGCGGCCCTCGACCAGGCCGCGTACGGCCTTGTCCATCTGCTGCGGGTTGCGCGGCGGCTCGACGGAGATCGTGGGGACCTCCTCGGGCACGGCACCGAAGCCCTTCAGCTTCAGGGACAGCGCCGGCGCCTGCTCCTTGGTGCGGGGCACGAGCACGCGCCAGCCGAAGAGCGGCTTCGTCTCGAACCACGAGAGCGTCTCACGCAAGTTGACCACCTTGCCGATCACCACGATCGCCGGCGGCGCCATCCGTGCGGCACGGGCGTCGACGGCGATGTTCTCCAGCGTCGACTCTACCGTCGACTGCTCGGTCGTGGTGCCGACGCGGGTGATCGCGACCGGGGTCTTGGCCGGGCGGCCGGCCGCGACGAGCTCCTTGGCGATGTCGCCGATCATGCCGACACCGGAGAGGAGGACGAGCGTGCGGCTGTCCGCGTACTGGCTCCAGTCGATCTTCTCGTTGCAGGTCACGACCGCGACCTCTTGGTGGTCCTTGGTCGTCAGCGGGATGCCGGCGTAGGCCGGGACGGCCGACACCGACGAGACGCCGGGGACGATCTCGAAGCCGATGCCCGCCTTGGCGCAGGACTGCGCCTCCTCGGGACCGGAGGCGTAGAGGAAGGGGTCGCCGGTCATCAGGCGCACGACGCGCTTGCCCAGCTTCGCCTGCTTGACGACGGCCTTGGCACGGGCGGCGTTGGCCAGGGGCTGGCCGTCGGTGCCGAATCCGCCGTCGATGAACTCGGGTCCGACCGGTTCCGGGGTCTCCTCACCCTCGGCCGGCTCGACCGGCTCGGGGATGCCGAGTACGCCGCGCACCATCGAAGCGTGCTCGGGGGCCTCGGTCACGACAACATCGGCCTGCTTCAACAGGTCGATCGCCCGTACCGTCAGCAGCTCAGGGTCACCGGGACCGCTGCCGACGAAGGACACCCAGCCCAGTGGGGTGGCCGAGCTGTGCTCGGCCGTCTGCTCGGTGGTCTTTGCTCGGGTCATGCGTTGTGCACCTTGTCCTGCTCGGGAGCGGTCTGGGGGGAACCGCCCGTGTCCATGACAGCCTGGCCGGGGTCAGTGGTGGGATCGTCGGTCAGGTCTGCTGCACCCTCGGCGAGCATCTCCTCAGCGAGCCGGCGCCCGACGCCTGCGGCGTCGTCGAGCGGCCCGGATGCGGAGAGTCGGATCGAGAGCGAGCCATCGAGTGAGAGCGCAACTGCCCGCACCCACAGCTCTGGTCCTTCCTCACCCTCAACCACGTCGGCGAGGGTCCCGATGGGCGCGGCACAGCCACCTTCGAGGGTGGCGAGCACCGCGCGTTCCGCCTCGACGGCCGCTCGGGTGGGCGAGTCGTCGAGGGAAGCCAGAATCTTGCGTACGTCGGCATCGGCGTCGCCCGCGCGGCACTCGACCGCCAGGGCTCCCTGACCAGGAGCGGGCAGCACCTGGATCGGGTCGAGGATCTCGGTGACCTCGTCGAGCCGGTCGATGCGGGCCAGGCCGGCGCGCGCGAGCACGACGGCGTCGAACTCGCCCGAGCGGACCTTGCCGATGCGGGTGTCCACGTTGCCGCGGATGCCGGCCAGCTCCAGGCCGAGGCCGAGGGCCTTGATCTGGGCGACCCGTCGCGGCGAGCCGGTGCCGACCCGCGAGCCCGGCGGGAGCTCACCGAGGGTCAGGCCGTCGCGGGCGACGATCACGTCGCGCGGGTCCTCGCGCGGCAGGATCGCGAGCAGCTCGATGCCGTTCTCGGGGTAGGTCGGCAGGTCCTTGAGGGAGTGGACCGCGAGGTCGATCTCCTTGGCGTGGAGCGCGTCGCGCAGCGCGCTGACGAAGACGCCCGTCGAGTTCGCGCTGGTCAGCGGAGTGTTCGCCGCCTGGGTGCGGTCGCCGTCGGAGACGATCTCGACCATCTCGACGATGTGGCCCTGGGCGCGGAGCATCTCCGCGACGAGGGTCGACTGGGTCACGGCGAGCTGGGAACGGCGGGTGCCGAGGCGAAGAGTTCTCATGCGTGGTCTCCTGGGACGTCGGCCCGGGTCACCGCGGAGACGGCCTCGGGGTCGAGCGCGAAGAGCTCGGCGAGCGCAGCGGCGTAGGACACCGCACCGGTCTCGTTGGCGAGCTCCTTGACCCGGACGGTCGGCTCGTGGAGCAGCTTGTCGGCCACGCGGCGTACGGTCCGGAGGACCTCGGCACGAGTCGCCTCGTCGAGGCCGGGCAGCTTGTTGTCGAGGCGCTCCATCTCGGCGGCCACGACACCGGTGGCCATGCTCCGCAGCGCGACCACGGTCGGGGTCACCGCGGACTGGCGACGAGCGCTCAGGAACGCCGCGACCTCCTGGGTGACGATGTCGCGGACCGCGAGCACCTCCTTGCCGGCGGGCGAGGCGTGCAGCTCGTCGGCGAGGGCGGCCAGGTCGATCAGGGTGGCCCCGGGGAGCGACCCCGCGGCGGGGTCGATGTCGTGGGGCAGGGCCAGGTCGATCAGCGCGATCGGGTGGCCGCTGCGGTCACCGACCATGTCCGCCGGGACGAGCAGCCCGCTGGCGCCCGCGCAGGTGATCACGATGTCGGCGGCCGCGACCTCCGCGGCCAGCTCGTCGAGGGCGGCGGAACGCGCTGAGTACTCGTTGGCGAGGCGCTCGGCGTTGGCCGTGGTGCGGTTGACCACGACGACGTCGGCGGCTCCCAGCCGGGAGACGGTCGCGGTGGCCAGCCCGGCCATCGCACCGGCGCCGACGACGGCGACCCGCTTACCGCGTACGTCACCCACGGCTCGCGCGGCGCGGCTCAGCGACGCGGTCACCAGCGACGGGGCGGCCTGGTCGATGTCGGTCTCCGCGCGCGAGCGCTTGCCGACCCGCAGCGCCTGCTGGAACAGGCTGTTGAGCGCCGGTCCGACCGTGCCCATCTCCTGGCCGAGCTGCAGGGCCGCACGGGCCTGTCCGAGGATCTGGCCCTCGCCGACGGCCATCGAGTCGAGCCCGGCGGCCACCTTGAACAAGTGGGAGACGGCGCCGTCGTCGTAGTGGACGTAGAGATGCGGCAGCATCGTCTCGAGCGTCTGACCGGCGCCCTCGATGATGCGGCGGGAGAGCTCCTCGACGGAGCCGTGGAAGCGCTCGACCTCGGTGTAGATCTCGAGCCGGTTGCAGGTCGCGATGACCGCTGCCTCGCTGACGTGTTCACAACCAGCCACGTCGGTGAGGAGCTTCTGCAGGCCGTCCGCGTCCACCGCGGCCGCCTCGAGCAGCGAGACCGGCGCGGAGTTATGCGAGATGCCGACAACAAGGACACTCATGCCCTGATCCCTTCCTCGGAACCATTGTCCACCGTCCCGTCGGCTTCTGCAGCCTTGCGCGACTCGTGATACGCCAGGATCTGCAGCTCGATCGAGAGGTCGACCTTGCGTACGTCGACACCCGTCGGCACGTTCAGGACGGCGGGCGCGAAGTTGAGGATGCTGCTGATGCCGGCCCCGACCATCGCGTCGGCGACGTCCTGGGCCGCGGTCGCCGGCACCGAGATGACTCCGATGGAGACCTGCTCGGCCGCGACGATCTCGGCCAGGTCGGCGAACGGCCGGACCTCGAGCCCGGCGACCGTCCGGCCCTGCATCGGCTCGGCGGCGTCCAGGAGCGCGACGGTGCGGAAGCCTCGGCTGCTGAAGCCGGAGAAGTTGGCGAGCGCCTGACCCAGGTTTCCGATACCGACGATGATGACCGGCCAGTCATGGGTCACGCCGATCTCGCGGGCGATCTGGTAGCTCAGGTAGTCGACGTCGTAGCCGACCCCACGAGTGCCGTAGGAGCCCAGGTAGGAGAGGTCCTTGCGCAGCTTGGCCGAGTTCACCCCGGCGGCGGTCGCGAGCTCCTCGGAGGAGCAGGACGCGATGTTGCGCTCGGCGAGCGAGGTCAGCGCCCGGAGGTAGACCGGAAGCCGGGCGACTGTCGCCTCGGGGATGTCCCGGTGGGGGTCCTGGGCACCGCTGCCCTCGCCCGTATTCGTACTCCGTGCCGTCACGCTCTGCTCTTTCAATGCCGGCGCCACAGACGGGGGCTTTTTAGCCCGGGATCGCCCTGCGGCTCAGCCACCATACGGAGTTTGTGACCGCGAGAACAAACTCGCAGACCGTCGGCTAGCACACGTGTTTGCGGAGTTGTCAGAGGGGGGTTGTTCAGGGTAATGGGCCGATCGACAGTTATTCTGGGGAGCGCGCCAGCGCTGCCCTCAGCCGCTCCTCGGAGACGCGCCAGAAGTCGTGCTGCTTCCCGTCGACGTACGTCACCGGCACCTCGTTCGTGAATCGCTCGCGCAGCTCCTCGTCGGCGTCGATGTCGACCTCGGCGTAGTCGTCCCCGACCACCTTCTCGAGGACCAGCCGAGCCTCGTCGCACAGATGGCAGCCCTGACGGGAGTAAAAGGTCACACGGGGTTCCATCCGACCATCTTGACACCTGGGCCCCTTCACGGCGTCCGGACCACTACTGTTGGCGAAATGAGCAGCGCCAGCGACCGCCGCCGTGCCGAACTGCGGCGAAAAGACCTCAAACGCCGCTCGGCTCTCGCCGGCGAGGCATCGGCCGCGGCCGCGGAGATCGAGGCCTGGCTCTATCCGACGACCGGAGACCCGACGGCGGCAGCGTTCTTCGACGTGGACAACACGATCATGCAGGGCGCGACGATCTTCCATCTGGCCCGCGGCCTGCACCGGCGCAAGTTCTTCCGGACCCGGGACATCGCCTCGGCGGCGTACAAGCAGGCCTATTTCCGGGTGGCCGGGGTCGAGGACCCGGCCCACATGGAGTCGGCGCGCTCCTCGGCCCTGTCGTTCATCCGCGGCCATCGCGCCGAGGAGGTCGAGAGCTTGATGGAGGAGATCTTCGAGGAGGGCATGGCCCACCGGATCTGGCCCGGCACCCGGGCGCTGGCGCAGACCCACATCGACCAAGGTCAGCGGGTATGGCTGGTGACCGCGGCGCCCGTCGAGGCCGCCCGGGTCATCGCCCGGCGACTCGGCCTCACCGGCGCCCTCGGGACGGTGGCGGCCACCGAGGACGGCGTCTACACCGGCGAGCTGGTCGGGGAGATGCTCCACGGGCCGGCCAAGGCGGAGGCGGTCAAGGCGATCGCCGCCCGGGAGGACCTCGACCTCTCCCGCTGTGCCGCCTACTCGGACTCCTACAACGACCTGCCGATGCTCTCGCTGGTCGGTCATCCGTGTGCGATCAACCCGGACGCGCGCCTGCGCGCCCACGCGCGCGAGAAGGGCTGGCCGATCCGGGACTACCGCACCGGGCGCAAGGCGGCCCGAGCCGGCGTGGTCACCGCGGCGCTGGGCGGTGCGGCCACCGGGGCGATCGCGGTGGCGATCGCGCTCCGCGGACGGCGCGAGTGATCACACCGTTGGCGACCTGTATGCAGTGACGGGTATTCGCTGCCTTGTCGGGAAAATGCCACCACACGCCGACGCAACTTCGGCTCGGGACCTGACATCGGGATGCCCTAACCCGTAAGGTTGGGCTCGCTCAGGGGGAGTCTTCGGGAGGGACCCACATGTCGCGCCGCGCCAATGACGTCCATCGTCGCTTGGATGCGCTGCGCGCTGCGGTCGAGCTCTTGATGAACGAGGGCTACGAACCCGCCTACGCCGGGGTGGCCGGTGCGTCCGGTCCGCTCGCCGAGCCCGAGCGTCGCGGCTCGGGTGGCACCCACGAGTCAACGCCCCGCTCCGACAACGAGCCGGACGACGACACCGAGCTCGCCGCCTCCTCGGAGGAGAGCGAGGCCGACCGCACCCGGCTGATCGCGCTGGTCGAGCTCGCCCGCAAGGGCGACAAGGAGGCGTTCGGCCTCCTCTACGACCACTACAACGGCGCGGTCTACCGCTTCCTCTTCTACCGGACCCGCTCCACCCAGGTCGCCGAGGACCTGACCTCGGAGACGTTCTTCCGGGCGCTCCGCTCGATGACCGGCTTCCGCTGGCAGGGCAAGGACTTCGGCGCCTGGCTGATGACCATCGCCCGCAACCTGGCCACGGACCACTTCAAGGCGGGACGTACGCGCCTGGAGACGACCACCGAGGACATGGGTCAGCACGACTCCTCCTCGGACGGGCCCGAGAAGATCGTGATGGCCGGAATCACCAACGAGATGCTGCTCGGCGCTCTCTCCAAGCTCCCCGACGAACAGCGCGACTGCATCATCATGCGTTTCCTCCAAGGGCTGTCGATCGCGGAGACAGCCGCTATCCTCGGGCGCAGCGACGGAGCCGTGAAACAGCTCCAGCTGCGCGGGATCCGCAATCTCGCCAAGCAGATGCCTGACGGGATCCGCTGATGACTGTGTTCCGCACCACCTTGAATGCTCGACCGGTTGCCGTAACCCGCGGCCGGGGCGACTCGTTGTCCGACATGGCAGCGCCTTGTGCGCAGCTGTTTCGACGAATCCCTGACAGCCGACACCGAGTAGGAACCCCCCGATGAGCCCGGCATTCCCGGCGCGAAAGCGTGCCGACGAGTTCGACCGAATGGTCGCGGCCACTGCCGCGACGGATCGGCGTGCCTCGCAGTCTGCCGACGAGCTTCGTGATCTGGCCGTCTTCGCTTCGTCGCTCTCCACTCTCAGCGACTCAGCCGTCCCCAGTCGCGACTTCTCCGTCTCCCTCCGCGAGCGCCTCATGGCGGCCGCCGACACCGAACTCGTGCCCGCGCCCCGCACCGAGAAGACCGTCGAGCGCAAGCTCACCGTCGGTCCCGTTCGCAGGCCGCGCCGGCAGCGCAATCTGGCCGTCGCCCTCGCCGCGATGGCGATCGTCGGCGGCACCGCGGGTGCCGCGGCCGCGTCCCAGACCGCTCTGCCCGGTGACTCGCTCTACCCGGTCAAGCGTGCCGTGGAGAACGTCTCGGCAGGCTTCACCGTCAGCACCCAGGCCCGCGGCATCCGGATCCTCGAGGACGCCGGCACCCGCCTGCGCGAGGCCAAGTCGCTCGTCGCCGACGCGCCGATGTCCGACTCCGAGCGGGTCACCACGACGCTGGAGACCTTCTCGCGACAGGCCGCCCACGGCTCCGACCTGCTGATCAGCGACTTCGAGCAGTCCCAGGACAACGACTCCCTCGCCCAGCTGCGTACGTTCGCGGCCGATGGCGTCGAGGAGCTGGCCGAGCTGAGCCCGAAGGTGCCCGAGCGGGCCGAGCCGGCCGTCTCCGACGCCGCGCAGACCCTCGTGCTGATCGACCAGGCCGCCGCCCAGCTCTGCCCCACCTGTGAGGGTGGCATCACCGAGCTTCCCGCGACGCTGGTCTCCAGCCTCACCTCCGACATCGACGGGCTGCTTCCGGCCGACACCGTCGTCGAGGCCGAGGCGCTGCCGCCGCTCACCCAGGACGACAACGCCCTCGACCTGCCCTCCATCGACCCGGACAAGATCGGTCCCGGCTCGGTGACCGACCCCAAGGGCACTCAGGACGACCCAGCGAAGCCCTCCGAGGAACCGGAAGAGGACGGCAGCATCCTGCCGAGCCCCAGCACCCCCACCGACGGCGATCCTTCCGAGGACCCGGACACCGACCCCGAGACCGTGACGGACCCCGTCACCGGTCTGGTCACCGGCGTCACCGGCCTGGTCGGCGACGTGCTCGCCGGCGCCACCGGTCTCCTCACCCCGTAAAGCACCACGCCGAGGCGTCACTGCCGTCGGCCGAGTGGGCACGCGTGTGCCATCTCGGCCGACGCGAGTGACGTCTCGGCCGACGGGGGCGACGCCTCGGCTGGGTGGGTCGGCCGGGGTGGGTGTCAGCCGAAGACGGAGGCGCGCTCGCCCAGCAGGCGGTAGAGGGTCTGCTGGATCGTCTCGCGCACCTGGTCGGTGACGTTGAAGACCAGCATGGGGTCGTCGGCCTCCGCGGCGTCGTACGCATCGGTGCGGATCGGCTCGCCGAACTCGATCAGCCACTTCGACGGGAGCGGGATGAGACCCAGGGGCCCGAGCAGCGGGAAGAACGGCGTGATCGGCAGGTAGGGAACGCCGATGACCTTGGCGAGGGCCGGGATGTTGCCGACCAGCGGATAGATCTCCTCAGCACCGACGACGGAGAGCGGCACGATCGGGACGCCGGTGCGCAGCGCTGAGGAGACGAAGCCGCCGCGCCCGAAGCGCTGGAGCTTGTAACGCTCGCTGTAGGGCTTGCCGATGCCCTTGAAGCCCTCGGGCCAGACGCCGACCAGCTCGCCGTTGCGCAGCATCCGCTCGGCGTCCTCGCTGCAGGCCAGCGTCGCGCCGGCCTTGCGGGCGATGTTGCCGACGATCGGCAACCGGAAGACGAGGTCGGCCCCGAGCGGGCGCAGGTCACGCCCGAGCTCGTCGTGGATCGAGACCATCGTCATCAGGCCGTCCATCGGGATGGTGCCGGAGTGGTTGGAGACGATCAGGGCGCCACCGTCGGTCGGGATGTTCTCGATGCCGCGGACCTCGACCCGGAACCACTTCTCCTTGATCGGCCGCAGCACGGCCAGCATGAAGCGTTGGGTGAGCTCGCGGTCGAAGCCGTATTCGTCGACGGAGTAGTCGCCCGAGATCCGGCGGCGCAGGAACACGATGAAGCGAGCGAGCTGCTCTTCCCACTCGGTTCCGAAGACCTCTTTGGCGGCGATCTCCAGAGCCGCGGCCCAGTCGGCCGCCGGGATCGCCCGCAGCGGGTGGCGCTCGCGCGCCGTGGTGCCGGTGAAACCCTGGGCGGCGGACTCAGTCACCGGGCGCTCCTGTCAGTCGGCTCTCCAAGGCGGCCAGCGCACGGTCGGCACGGTTCACGGACGGCATCACGCTGTCCGCAAAGTCTACGACCGTGGCTTCGGTCGTGTATCGAGGTTCGAAGCCCAGCAGGGAGCGCATCCGCGTGGTGTCGACGCCGCGACCGTAGGTCAGCAGCGCCCTCAGCTCGGCGGGATACTCGCCGCCGCCGAACCTCGCCAGGCCGAACATCGGCTCAGGGATCGGCACGGTCATCCGCTGCAGCCGTCTCGCGACCTGCGAATGGGTCAGCACGCCGTCGCCGGCGACGTTGAACGTCCCGGGGACCCCGGTGCGTACGGCATGCTCGAGGACGCCGTAGAGGTCCTGCTCGTGAAGAAACTGAAGGCGCGGGTCGAAGCCGAGCACGTTGGGTACGACCGCTCGCCGGAAGTGGGCAGCGATCGGGCTGACCACGCTCGGTCCGAGGACGTTGGCGCAGCGCAGGACCGTCACGGCGATGTCCGGGCGACGACGGGCGAAGCCGCGTACGTAGGACTCGATGTCGGCCACGTCGCGGGCATAGCCGGAGGACGGGGTGCGCCGCGGCTCCATCGACTCGGTGAACATCGCCGGATCGCGGCTGCTCGCCCCGTAGACCTGGGTCGTCGACTTCACCACGACCTGGCGCAGGGACGGCGCGGTCTGACAGGCCGCGAGGAGCTGCATCGTCCCGATGACGTTGAGCTCCTTCATCGTCGAACGACCCCCGGTGGTGCCGGGGGTCGCGATGACGCTGAGGTGGACGACGGTGTCGACCTCCTCCTTGGCGATCACCTTGGCGATCACCGGGTTGCGGATGTCGGCTCGGACGAATCCGACTTTGCCGATGTCGCCGCGAGGCGGTGCGACATCGACGCCGATCACTCGCTCGACGTTCGGGTGGCGGGCGGCAGCGCGCGCAAAACGGCGCCCGAGGTCACGCGAGACCCCGGTGACCAGGAGGACCCGACCGGGTCCAGAGCGTTCCGCCACCTACGCCACGTACGTCACTTGCCGAGCTTGCGGCGCTGGACGCGAGTCTTCTTGAGCAGCTTGCGGTGCTTCTTCTTCGCCATGCGCTTGCGACGCTTCTTGATGACAGAACCCACGGGGAACCCTTCACGATCGTTGCAGAGAATGCCGGCCCGGTGCCGACGCGGCCACTCACCGCAGCGCGCGGCAAACAGACCTAGGGGGTAAGACTAACGAAGCCAGGGCACCCAGAGAGAATCGGTGACCCGATGCGACCGGTGTTGCCCCCGCGCCCTACGTGCCCGGGCGCGGGGTCCGACAACTAGCCCGCGTTGTAGAACGAGCTCTTGAGGTATTCGTTCGCGTCGTCCTCCCGAACCCGGAAGGAACGACCGACACGCACCGCAGGCAGCTCGCCCGAATGAACCAACCGGTAGACCGTCATCTTGGATACGCGCATCATCGACGCAACCTCGGCAACGGTCAGGAACTTGCTGTCAGAGATGTCTCCAGAAGGAGTAACCATCTGCTTCCACCGTTCTCTCTCGAGTGATCGCGACGCCAGCGGCTTCCCCACCTCTGGTCCATGAACGCGATCCCAAAGTGAGAATAGGGCCTGATGTGACTGATGGGGAAGGGGACACCCTTGAGAATCTCACATACCACCGGCGTGTCGAGTTGCATTTGGGCGCGACGAACTGCGGTTTCTAGACCGTCCCGAAACTAGGTGACCGGGCTACGGCATCGGGTCGAGCCCGTGCAGCGGGAACACCGCTGTGCGAGTCGCGTGGACCTGCCGGTCCAGCCACGTGCCGGGGTCGTATCCGCTCCCCCAGTCGCGGTAGGCCGGTTCACGTCCGTCCGTCATGCGCAACGGCGCGACCCTCCCGAGGCGCGTCTGCACGTGCTCGCGCCAGCCACCTGGCACGTCGAGCGTCGGCTCCAAGGGATTCCCCGACACTAGCGCAAGAAGGTGGGTCCATGCGCGTGGCACGACGTCGACGACCGCGTACCCACCCCCGCCGAACGCCACCCACTTGCCCGCGCACACCTCGTGCGCGAGCTCGTGGAGTGCGACGTACGCCGCCCGCTGGCCGTCCACGCTCAGCGCCAGGTCGGCGAGGGGGTCGTCGGTGTGCGAGTCGCAGCCCTGCTGGGTCACCAGGATCTCCGGCTGGAACTCACGGACCAGGTCGGGCACGACGGCGTGGAAGGCACGTAGCCAGCCGTGGTCGGCCGTGCCGGGCGGCAGGGCGACGTTGACCGCGGTGCCCTCGGCTTCGGGTCCGCCGATCTCCTCGGCGAAGCCGGTGCCGGGGAAGAGCAGCTGGCCGGTCTCATGGATCGAGATCGTCAGGACGCGCGGGTCGTTCCAGAAGGCCCGCTCCACACCGTCCCCGTGGTGCACGTCCACGTCGACGTACGCGACCTTCTTCACGCCCTGGTCGAGGAGCCACTGGATGCCGGCGGCGACGTCGTTGTAGATGCAGAACCCGGCAGCGCGCCCGCGCATCGCGTGGTGGAGGCCGCCCATGATGTTGGCGCTGTGCAGGCTCTCGCCGGAGTAGACCTGGCGGCAGGCCTCGATGCTCGCGCCGACGATGTGGGCGCTGGCGTCGTGGATGTGCGCGAAGACCGGGTCGTCCTCGGTGCCGAGGCCGTGGGCGAGATCCGACTCGCCGCTTCGGCCGGCCTTGATGACCGCCTCGATGTAGCTCTCGTCGTGGATGGTGAGCAGCTGCTCCGGGGTGCCCATCGGCGCCTCGACGACCTTCAGATGGTCGAGTACTCCGAGCTCGCCGGCCAGGCGCATCGTCAGGTCCACCCGGATCGGCGCCATCGGGTGAGTCGGGCCGAAGTCGTAGTCGGCCAGGCTCTCGTCGAAGACGACCGTCGAGTGCCCCTGGCAGGTGTTCGGCCCTGTGATCGTCGTCATGGGCCACACGGTATCCGTGAGGTGTGCGACACTGGATGGGTGTTCAGCATTCGTTCCACGCAGTGGTGGTCCGCCTCCTAGGCGGTCCACCTCTTGTCGAGCACTCACATCAGGCCGCCCACGGGCGGCCTTTCTGTTTGTGAACGTCGCTGACCCGTGGGCCTCACCACCCGAAAGGTCCATCATGACGAAGCGACTCTCCCTCATCACCCCCTCCGGCCGACTCACCCTCGGCAACCTGCTCGGCGCACTGCGACCCATGGCCGCCTCGGCCGACCCGGACGCCTTCTACGGGCTCTCCGACCTGCACGCGCTGACGCTGCCGCACGAACCGTCGGTGCTGCGTACGCGAACCGAGGAGATGGCCCTCCTCCTGATGGCCTCCGGGCTCGAACCGGCCACCTTGTTCATCCAGTCCCACGTCCCCGCGCATCGCTCGCTCGGCTATCTGCTCGAGTGCGTCGCACATACCGGCGAGCTGGGCCGGATGATCCAGTTCAAGGAGAAGTCGCGCCGGGTCGGGGCCTCGGTGCGCGCCTCGCTGTTCACCTATCCGGTGCTGATGGCGGCCGACATCCTGCTCTACGGTGCTTCCGAGGTTCCGGTGGGCGACGACCAGCGCCAGCACGTCGAGCTCGCCCGCGACATCGCGATCCGGTTCAACACGACGTACGGCCGGGTCTTCACGGTGCCGGCGGCGGTCCATCCGGCGGCCGGGGCCCGGATCATGGACCTGGCCGATCCGACCCGCAAGATGTCGAAGTCGGCCGGCGACGAGCATCCCGGGTCGATCTTCCTGCTCGACGATGCCGATGTCGTACGTCGCAAGGTGGCCCGCGCCGTCACCGACTCCGCCGGGGACGTCTCCCGCGACCCCGAGCGGCCGGGGGTCACCAACCTGATCGACATCCTCGAGGCTTGCGGCGGATCTTCTGCCGGGCTGTCCGGCTACGGCGAGCTGAAGTCCGCAGTCACCGACGCGGTCGTCGCCGAGCTCGAGCCCATCCAGAAGCGCTACCGCGAGCTCGCCGCGGACCGGACGTACGTGACGGAGGTGTACGCCACCGGAGCGGCTCGGTGCCGGGAGGTCACCGCGCCGGTCCTGGCCGCTGCGGAGGCGGCGATCGGACTGGCGTGAGGTTCCTCCAGCAAGGCGATGTCCTGAGCTTGTCGAAGGGTATGCAGACGAAGGAACACATCCCGAGCGGAGTTCCGCGCGGGATGTGTTCCCTGAGCTGCATACCTTGACGGAGGAACCGTCAGATCCGTACGTCCGCCAGCTCCCCCACCCGCGCACCCTGCGGCCGCAGGTAGACCACGAAGGTGACCAGGGCGCAGATGGCGTAGAAGACGGTGAAGGCGACGAACGCCGACTTCGTGGCGTCGAGGGGGTTGTCGACCCAGGGGCTGTTGAAGGCGATCGGGATGAGGAAGCCGCCGACCGCGCCGACCGCGCCGATGATGCCAACCGCGGCGGAGGACTTCTTGGTCGCGCCGACGAGGGCGGCCTCGCGCTCATCGGTGCCCGGGGTGGTGGCCAGCTCGGCCTCGCGACGGAAGATCGAAGGGATCATCTTGTACGTCGACCCGTTGCCGATGCCGGTCGAGGCGAAGACCAGCATGAAGAAGCCCAGGAAGACCGGGAACCACGACTGGTTCGCCGCCGCGATCGCGGGCGAGGCATCCGGGTTCGGGGTGAGCTGCATCAGCGTCCACAGCACCGCGAGGGTGAAGACGACCATCCCGACGAACGCACCGAGCGTGACCTTCGCGCCACCGAAGCGATCGGCGAGCCAGCCACCGAACGGCCGGGTCGCGGAGCCGACCAGCGCGCCGAGGAAGGCGAAGTAGGCGAAGTAGATGCCGGTGCCGAGCGGTGCGGGCTCGGGCACCCAGAAGTTCAGCTTGATCAGCAGCGGCATCGCGGCGGAGTAGCCGATGAAGGAGCCGAAGGTGCCGATGTAGAGGAACGACATGATCCAGGTCTGCTTCGACTTCACCACCGAGAGCTGCTCACGCACGGACGACTTCGCGGAGCTGATGTTGTCCATGAAGAAGAAGGCCGCGAGGATCGCGATGACGGCCAGCGCCGCGTAGACGAACGCCGCCCGCTCCAGGTGGATGCCACCGGACGAGGCCTTGACCAGCCCGAAGATGCCCGCACCGCCGACGATGACCGGCAGCAGGAACTGGATGAGGGCGACGCCGAGGTTGCCGCCGGCGGCGTTGAGGCCGAGTGCGGCGCCCTTCTTCGAGGCGGGGTAGAAGAAGTTGATGTTGGCCATCGAGGAGGCGAAGTTCCCGCCGCCGAGGCCGGCGGTCGCGGCGATGAGGCAGAAGACCCAGTAGGGGGTGGACGGCTGGGTGACGGCGTACGCGAAGCCGAGGGTCGGCACGAGCAGCAGCGCGGCCGACATCATCGTCCAGTTGCGGCCGCCGAACTTCGGCACCGCAAGGGTGTAGGGCACCCGCAGCAGCGAGCCGACCAGGTTCGGGATGGCGATCAGGAAGAAGAGCTGCGACGGCGTGAAGTCGAAGCCCTGGGCGACCAGGAAGGCCGAGGAGACCGACCAGATCAGCCAGACCGAGAAGCCGAGGTGCTCGGCGAAGATCGACCAGATCAGGTTGCGGCGGGCGGTCTTCGCCCCGGTCTCCTCCCAGAAGGTGGCGTCCTCCGGACGCCAGTCGTCGATCCAGTGGCGGCGGCTCATGTGGGCTCCTCAGGTGCGGGCGGTCGGCGAGATGCCACTCACCATCGCCAGCCCACGTTTCAGCCGGCGCCAACCCTCGCGCGCAGGCCCGTCAACTTCCGCTCACGACCTCACAGGGCTCACAACCTCACCGCTGCCACCGAGAACGCCGTTACCCAAACCGGGCGATTCGATCGCCACCGGAGGCAATGAGACTGAACAACGACCGGCGACGACGCGGTCGCCGGTCCGTACAGACAACACAAGGGGGACACACAATGTCCAGACTTCCAAGGTGTCTGACGGCGGCTGTCGCACTGATCATCGGTGCGGCGCTCATCGCCACCACCCCGGCAGCACAGGCTCACTCGAAACCCAAGCTGCCCAAGGGCGTACTCGCATCCGGCCTGCTCTCCCCGCTCAGCGCGGCGGTGGACGAGGACGGGACGGCGTACGTCTCCTCGAACTTCGCCGGGCAGATCCTGAAGGTCCGGCCGGGCAAGTCGCCGAAGGTCGTCTACACCGACCCGAACGGCTACGAGGTCGGCGGGCTCTCGGTCCACGACGGCGTGGTGATCTTCGTGGTCACCCGGTCCAACCGCGAGACCTTCGAGAACACGGGCAGCTGGCTGAAGCGGCTCTACCCCTCGGGCAAGGTCAAGACGGTCGCCGATCTGCACGCCTACGAGACGAAGCGCAACCCCGACGGCCATACGCGCTACGGGTTCCGCGACGGCGACACCGACTGCAACGCGAAGTGGCCGGCCGACATCGGCGCGCCCGCCGCGTACAAGGGTGGGATCGACTCGCACCCGTACGCCACCGCGCTCACGCACGGTCGCACCTACGTCGCGGACGCCGGCGGCAACAGCATCCTGTCGGTCTCCTCGCACGGTCACATCCGGACCGTCGCGACCCTGCCGGGGATCCCGTACACGTTCACCCCGGAGGTGGTCGCCGGCTTCGGGCTCGACCCGTGCTTCGAAGGCCGGACCTACTACTTCGAGGGAGTCCCGACCGACGTCGAGACCAGCCACCACGGACGTCTCTACGTGTCCAGCCTGCCGGGCGGACCGGAGGGTCCTGAGCTCGGTCCTCGTGGCAGCGTCTTCAAGATCGACGCCAGGACGGGACACAAGAAGCAGGTCGCCAAGGGCTTCCTCGGCGCCACCGGTGTCGCGGTGAGTCCGCACGGCACGATCTACGTGGCCGAGATGTTCGGCAACAAGATCACCGCCGTACGTCACGGCCACCGCTGGACCAAGGCGTCACCGCCGACTCCAGGAGCGGTCGAGTGGACCAGGTGGGGCGTGGTCGCCACGATCGACGTCCTCTCCGGCACCGACGGCACCTCGGCACCGGCCGGGAAGCTGGTCAACCTGGGCTGACACACGAACGAGGTGTTCAGTATTTGCTGCTGTTCAGTTAGTCTGAACGGCAGTAAATACTGAACGGACGTGATGATGGCCATCGACCCCGACGCTGCAGTGACACACCTGAACGACCTCGGGCTGACCCTAGAACTGGAGTCGACGGAAGAGGTCCCCAACGGTGACATCTTCTGCTGGGCCACGCTGAGCCGCGGGGGCGTTGCCGCACCGTACACGTTCCTGGGCACCCGGCGAGTCCGACTGGCCGACGCTCGAGGAGCACTGGTCCTCGCCGGAGATCGGCCCCTGTTGCTCTGGACTCATCACATCCCACCGAAGACCGCGGACGCTCTTCGTCGCGCCGGCATTCAGTACGCAGATGAGGCGGGCAACGCTCATATCGAGTTCGGCGATGTCTTGGTGGATATCCGCGGACGTCGACCGAGCGGACCTGCACCACAGTCGCCGACAACCACGGCCACCAACCTCTTCAGCACCAGCCGGTCTCAGATCGTCTTCGCCCTGCTCGCCTGGCCGGCGCTCTGGAAGGCCCCCCAGCGCGAGATCGCCCAAGCGTCCGGCGTATCGGTGGGGCTGGTGAACGACACACTGCGACTGCTGCACGGGTCGGGCTACGACTTGCCCGCGTCCGGGAGGCGGAGCGGCGCCCTTCTCGATCACTGGGCCGCGGCTTTCCCCAGCGGACTCGCCCCTCGGCTACGGCTTGCCGACTTCCACGGGGACATCGACGTCGAGAATCTCCGCGGCACCTCCATCTACATCAGCGGCGAGAGTGCCGTGCGCGACGTGATTCGGCCCGCGACCCTGACCATCTACGTCGACGACCTCACGCAACCGGACGGGCCAAGCCTCCCGATCTTGAACCGCTGGCGCACCGACGGCACCATGAACGTGTTCGTACGCCGGAAGTTCTGGCGCGATCCCGGTGCGGAAGAACGCCCATCCGAACCGCGTCGACTCAGCCCGTGGCCACTTGTCTACGCCGACCTCTTGGCAACCGGAGACCCGCGCCTACGCACCGTCGCACAGGATCTGCGTGACCATGAAGCTTGACCTGGCCCGCCTTCCGAGCGGGACACTCGACCCGGTCAGCGACGTCGTCGGCGCAGCCCTGCAGGCCGCTCCAGATCTCCGCCCTGACGACGTCATGCTCGTCGGCGCCCACGCACGCGACCTATGGCACGTCTCGCTCGGGCATGAGACCAAGACAAGGCCCACCCACGACATCGATCTCGCGATCGCCCTGGCTTCCTGGGACTCGTACAAGGCTCTCACCAGCGCTTTCTCAGCAATGGGCAGCAACCAGATCAGATACCGCATCGCGGGCATCGACGTCGATCTTCTTGCATTCGGTGAGGTGGAGGATCCTGTCGGCGTCGTCACCCCGCCGCCTCGTACGGATGGCGTCAGCGTGTGGGCGTTCGACGAGATCTACAACGCCGCAGCGCCGCTCGACCTGGGGCTCGCGGGCGCGATTCGGCTGCCAACACCCTCCGGATACGCCGCAGCCAAGCTCGCCGCCTGGCTTGATCGTTCCGCGTACGGCGAGTTCAAGGACGCCCAAGACATCGGCGTCGTGCTGTCGTGGTACTCCGACTCCGCAGAGGTCAGCGATTCCCTCTACGAGACCGAAGCGGGCAATGAGGTTCTGGCCACCGAAGAGTACGACTCGACGCTTGCCGCCGCGCATTGGCTCGGTCGCGATGTGGGGATCCTCATCGGCGCGGAGCGAACCGCCGAACTCGTTGAGCGGTGGCCCGGCGACAAGCAGAACCTGGGCGCATATCTCGGCCTGGCCTTCGCACCGACCTCTTCACCCGAACATCGGCGGCGTCAGGAGCGCATCGACGCCCTCTCGAGAGGGATCGGACATGCACTGACCTGAGGCGAGGTCGCTTGACCACCTGTGTACGCGGCGGGCGGCTCGAGCCGCCCGCCGCGTACGTCTTCCTTCTCGGGCCTCAGCCGAGGTAGCGCTCCCACGGGCCGGTGATGGCCAGGGTGTAGCCGGGGTCCTGCATGTTGACGAAGAGGACCTTGCCGTCGGGCGAGAAGCAGGGGCCGCAGAACTCCGAGTCGTTGAGGTCGTTGCGGGCGATGGCGTACGCCGGGCCGCCGGGGAACGCGCCGAGCACGTGCGAGGCGCCGGTGCCGTCCTCGGCGAGCACCAGCGAGCCCCAGGGGGTGACGGTGACGTTGTCGGGTCCGTCGAAGGTGAGGTCGGTGTACTTCGGCGCCGGGGCATCGTCCTCGGACTGCGTCTGGTGCGGGAAGTACGTCACGAGCTGGATGGTCTCGGCCGCGTAGTCGTAGAACCAGACCATGCCGTCGTGCGGGCTGGCGTCGGCGGGGAGATCGGTGTCCTCCCAGGCGTAGGAGTTGACCACGTAGACACCCTCGTCGGTGCCCCACACGCCCTCGAACTTGCGCCCGCGGGTGACCTCGCCGTCGGCGAACTGCTCCCGACAGGGAGTCGACTGCGCGTCGCGCTCGGGGACGGTCTTCCACGTCACCGGGAAGGGCTGGCCCAGCTGGGCCGAGGTCAGGTAGGCCACGTCGGGCAGCACCGAGCCGTCGGGCAGGATGATCTGCATCGCGGCGAGCGTGCCGGCGTCGTCGGCCAGCTCGGTGAGCACGCCCGGACCGAGCCTCACCCCGGCCGGGGCGGTCCAGCGGTAGAAGAGCCCGTTGGGCTCGTCGGCATCCTCGGAGAGGAACACCTTCGTCCTGGTCCTGTCGATCGCGAGGGCCTCGTGGTCGTAGCGGCCGAAGGCCTTGATCGGGCGCGGGTCGGCCGAGCCGTCGGCCCAGACCTCGAAGACGTAGCCGTGGTCCTTCTCGTAGACCCCGGTGCTGCCGTCCTCGCCCTCCCACTCCTCACCGGCGTCGTTGACGGTCTCCTCGCAGGTCAGCCAGGTCCCCCACGGCGTCGGGCCACCGGCGCAGTTGGTGGAGGTGCCGGAGATCGCGACGAACTCGCCGAAGTTGGCGCCGCCCGCGTCGGTGGTGATCACGGTGCAGCCGCCCGACGGCGCGCCCGGGTCGTAGACGGTGCCCTCGACGAGCGGCACCGGTACGCCCTCGCCCGGCTCGATCTCGTGGTTCTGGATGAGCGTGTAGCGACCGCGCCTACCACCGAGCACCATCATCCCGTCGTGGTTGGACGGCGTCTTCTCCCCCGTCTTCAGGGTCGTCTCACCGGCGGAGGTGACGATGGCGTACGCGAACCCCTCGGCCAGCGCGAGGATCCCCTTGGGGTCGTCCACGAGCGGCGGGAACGGCTCACGGGCGCGCCTGCGTCCCGGGGTACCGGGCCGCGCGGGCTTCGCCTCGGCGAGAGCGGGGACGGCACCGGCGACGGCCAGGCCGACCCCGGTCGCGGCTCCTCCGGTGAGCAGGGAGCGTCGAGTTGCGGGCATGGGTTGAACTCCTCGAGCGAAGGTAGGGGATCCCGAGACAGGTCTCAGCCCTCAACCCAAGCCACTCCGCAACACCTGCGCGCGCGCCCGAGATGAACCTCAGGCGACGGCGCCGTGAAACGTAGGCGGGGGGGCGACCCGAGCCGCCCGCCGCCTATGTTCGCCCTGGGCCTCAGCCGAGGTAGCGCTCCCACGGGCCGGTGATGGCCAGCGTCAGACCCGGGGACTGCATGTTGACGAAGAGCACCTTGCCGTCCGGCGAGAACGCCGGTCCGCAGAACTCGGAGTCGTTGAGCTGGTTGCGCGCGATGGCGTACGTCGGGCCGCCGGGGAACGAGCCGAGCACGTGCGAGGAGCCCGAGCCGTCCTCGGCGAGCACCAGCGAGCCCCACGGCGTGACGGTGACGTTGTCCGGGCCGTCGAAGACCAGGTCGTCGTAGGCGGGCCGGTCGTTCTCCCACGCCTCGTCGTTGTGCGGGAAGTACGTCACCAGCTGGATGGTCTCGTTCTTGTAGTTGTAGAACCACACCATGCCGTCGTGCGGGACCGCGTCGGCCGGCAGGTCGGAGCTGTCCTCACCGGCGTAGGAGTTGACGACGTAGACGCCCTCGTCGGTGCCCCACACGCCCTCGAACTTCTTCCCGCGGGTCACCTCGCCGGTGGCGAACTGCTTCCGGGTCGACACCTCGCGCGCATCGCGATCGGGCACCGGGATCCAGCGGACCGGGAACGGCCGGTTGAGCTGGGTGGAGGTCAGGTAGGCCACGTCGGGCAGGATCGAGCCGTCGGGCAGGATGATCGCCATCGCACCGAGCTCGCCGGCGTCGTCGGCCAGGTCCTCCGCGATCCCGGGCCCGAGCTTGTAGCCGCGCGGGGCCTTCCAGCGGTAGAACAGCCCGTTCGGCCCGGAGGCGTCCTCGGAGAGGTAGACGTGGCGGCGGTCCTCGTCGATCGCGAGCGCCTCGTGGGCGTAGCGACCGAAGGCCTTGATCGGGAGCGGCAGCTTGCGACCGTCGGGGAAGACCTCGAAGACGTACCCGTGGTCCTTCTGATAGCCGTTCCCCGAGCGCGTCTCGGTCTCTTCGCAGGTCAGCCAGGTCCCCCACGGGGTCGGGCCGCCGGCGCAGTTGGTGAGCGTGCCGGAGATGCCGACGAACTCGCCGAGGTTCTCGCCGCGCGCGTTGGTGGTGATCACGGTGCAGCCGCCGGCGGCGGTCGCACCCGGGTCGTAGACCGTGCCCTCGACGTGCGGGACGCCGTACGTCGCGTTGCGGCCGAGCTCGTGGTTCTGGATCACCGTGTAGGTGCCGCGGCGGCGGCCGGCGAAGACCGCGTTGCCGTCGTGGGCGCCCGGGGTCAGCTCGCCGCTGTCGAGCTTGGAGACGCCCGCGCGGGTGATGATCGTGTACGAGAAGCCCTCGGCCAGCGCCAGGATCCCGTCGGGGTCGTCGACGAGCGGCGGGAAGACCTCGTACGGGGTGGGCGCGTACGTTCCGGCGCCGGATCCGCGCCCGTTCCTCGCGGTGGCACCAGGGGTGGATTCGGCGAGCGCGGGCATGTTCCCGGCAATCGCGATCCCGACGCCGGCGGCAGCGCCGCCGGCGATCAGAGAGCGACGGGATGCAGGCATGGTGGTACTCCTCGAGCTTGGTAGGGGATCCCGAGACTGGTCTCGGCCCTACTCAAGCCACTCCACATCACCCGCGAGCCCGCGCGAGGTGAACGTCAGGCGGCGACGCCGTGAAACGTACGCCGGAGGCGCCTCAGGCCGCTCTGAAAAGGCCGCTCAGGCCGGTCTTCCGGGCGGGGCCGGAGCGCCCGCTCTCCCACGCGTACCCGCACCTGCAGCACATCAACCGCCGGCGGCCCCCCACCGAACGCGAGAGAACCCGGATCTCCTCGTCTTCGGTGCACTTGGCACACATAGCCGAAGTCATCGAGTGAACTCCTCGCACTTCTCAAGTGAACAGAATCTGTACAACTCCGCCCAGGGTGACATATGCAGGCGCCGATCCACCAGATGAGAACCTCCTGTGGATGAACTGTAAAGCGCTATTGACCAGCGGGAACATCGTCGGCGTTGGCCACGCCGTAGGGGACGTGGACCCCGGCGATCGACCCGACCGCCTCGTCCAGGTGGGTCGACTGGTCGTCGAAGAAGATCAGCGGGCGGAGCACCTCGAGCACACGTACCTTCTCCACGCCACCCAGGAAGAACGCCTCGTTGACGTGGACGTCCCAGGACTGCAGCGACCGGATCGCCCGCTCGTGGGCCGGAGCGCCGCGAGCGGTGACCAGCGCGATCCGCAGCCGCGGCTCATAGTCAGGGGACTCCAGGCGGCGCTGCTCCTCGATCCGCTGGATCCGGTTGAGGTCGCGCAGCAGCGGCTGCAGCGGCCCGGGCTCGAGCGGCTCGGCCTTCCGGCTCGCCTCATAGACCCGGTAACGCTCGATCCCCTCCTCGCGGAAGACCCGCTCGGAGCCGTCGTCGGCGAGCACACCGTCGAAGTCGAAGGCGACGACGACGGAGCGGTCCGTCTCGTCGTACGTCGCCGCCGACGGCAGCACGTGCCCGGCCGGGAACCCCTCCCGGCTGGCCGCGATGACGTCCTCGCGGTTGCCGCTGAGGAACAGTGACATGTCGAGCGCGCCGATGTAGGGGTGGGGCGAGCGGCCCTGGGTGAAGACCGCGCGGGTCATCGACAGGCCGTGGTGCTCGATCGAGCGCATCACCCGCAGCCCGGTGTTGGGGTCGTTACGCGAGACCACGATCACCTCGACGAGACCGTCGTCGGCGTCGGGCGCCAGGTCGTTGAGGCTCAGCAGCCGCTTGATGAACGGGAAGGCGACCCCCGGTGCGAGCGGATCGTCGATCCGATCGTCCTGGTAGCGGCGGTAGGCCTCTTCACCGTGCTCGCGGAAGTACGCATCCGACTCGGTGAGGTCGAAGAGCGCGCTCGAGGCGATCCCGACGACCAACCGGTCACTCAGCTCATATCCCACGCGTCGCAACCTACCGTCCACGCGGGTACGGCGAGCTCGGATCGGGTACTGACCAGTCGGAAGAGGAGGCAGAGATGTCGACGAGCGAGCAGGAGCATCAGGGCGAGAAGACGATGCCGTCGGAGGTCACCGGCAAGGTGGGGTTCTTCGACCACTTCGCCACCCGCGCGAGCGACTTCGTGTCCCGCGCGTGGTTCTTCATGATGTGCGTGCTGCTGGTGGTGGTCTGGGCGCCGTCGATCGTCGTGCTGCCGGATGTGGACACCTGGCAGCTGATCATCAACACGGCGACGACGATCGTCACGTTCCTGCTGGTAGCGCTCCTGCAGAACACCCAGAAGCGGGCCGACGACGCCGTCCAGCAGAAGCTCAACGCCATCGCCGAAGGGCTCTCCGGGATGATGGAAAGGCTGGCCCGCGACCATCCTGAGCTGCGCGACGACCGCGACGAGCTGCGGAAGGCGGTCGGCCTGGAGGAACGGGAGAGCGCCGAGTGAACGCCCCCTGCCTCAGTCCACCTTGGTGACGCGGAGGAACTCCTGGACGTCGAAGACGGCACGGAAGACGCCGGCGCCCTTGGGGAGCAGGGGTGCGACCTCGGAGTAGGGGACGACGCGCGGGTCGGTGACGCGGTGGTCGACGCCGTCGTGGACGATCGTGGCCGAGTTGGCGGCCAGCACGTTCTGGGCCCAGTCGACCTTCGAGGTGTAGGGCAGATTGATGATGAAGCCGTCGGGGGTCGGGAACGGCGTGATCGGGGTGGCGTACTCCCGCCCGCTCGCGCGGCCGACGTGGAGGACGACGCCGTTGGTGACGCCCTCCATCCCGGCGGTCTTCAGGGCCTCGGAGGCGAACCGCTTCGAGAAGGCGCGGATGCGGTCCTGAAGCCACGGCGACTTGTTGCGCATGCCGATCACGAAGGCCGCCCCCGCGCCCGCTGCGCCGACGGCCAGGAGACCCGGGATCACTCGACTCAATCGCATGCTGCCAACGTACATCGGCGGGTGACAGATACCGTGTGCGTCGTCACACTGGAGGTCTGATCCACCGGAGGGAAGGAGCGCGGATGCGGCGCTGGCTGCGCACCCCGTTGGGCACTCACCTGGGCACCGAAGCCGACCGGGCGACCTTCCGCACCCTCCACAACGCATCGCTGGCGAGCCCTGCGCTGCGTGGCGGCCTGACCGTCGACAGCGCCGAGCGCGCCGCCCCGCACCTGCAGGCGCTCCTGGCCGCCCCCGCGCTCGCGATCACCGACACCGACGGCCTGCTCGCCTGGGAGGGCATCGGCACTCACCACCAGGAGCACGTGACCAAGCTGGCCGAGGGGACGCTGGAGCGCGGCGCGACCAGGTTCTACGACCGCGTCGACCTGGAGTGCGGCCAGGCGGGCTGCCCGCTGCACTCCGCCGTGGTCAGCCCGCTGGTCGTCGACGACCACCTGGTCGGCACGCTGCAGGCGTACGCCCCGGACACCTCGGCGATGATGGTCCGCGCCACCGACGAGGTCGCGACGTGGGTCTCCGGTCAGCTGGAGCTCGCCGAGCTCGACGCGTCTCGGCGGCGCCTGATGGAGGCCGAGGTGCGCGCGCTGCGCGCTCAGATCAGTCCGCACTTCATCTACAACTCGCTGGGGGCGATCGCCAGCTTCGTACGCACCGATCCGGAGCGTGCGCGCGAGCTGCTGCTGGAGTTCGCGGACTTCACCCGCTACTCCTTCCGGACCCACGGCGAATACACGACGCTGTCCGAGGAGCTCCGCTCCGTGGAGCGCTACCTCCTGCTGGAGCAGGCCCGGTTCGGCGAGCGGCTCTCGGTGCGACTCTCGGTGGCTCCCGAGGTGCTGCCGATCGCGGTGCCGTTCCTGTGCCTGCAGCCGCTGGTCGAGAACGCCGTACGCCACGGTTTGGCCGACGCGCAGACCGGCCACATCTCCATCCGGGCCGCCGACAGCGGCA
Source organism: Nocardioides sp. NPDC101246 (assembly GCF_044767415.1). Lineage (NCBI taxonomy): Bacteria > Bacillati > Actinomycetota > Actinomycetes > Propionibacteriales > Nocardioidaceae > Nocardioides > Nocardioides sp. NPDC101246. The sequence goes on along the minus strand of NZ_JBIWNX010000026.1, from coordinate 13,332 downwards.
CCGAGTGCGTGATCGAGGTCGAGGACGACGGCGCCGGCGAGGACCCGGAGAAGGTGCGCAACGCGCTGGCCGGCGGCGCCGACTCGGTCGGGCTCGGCAACGTCGACGCCCGGCTCCGCAACGCCTACGGCGACGACTACGGTCTCGTCGTCGAGACCGCCCCCGGTGCCGGCACGAAGGTCATCCTCCGAATCCCCAAGTTCGCCCCAGGAGTGCACACATGAACGGCCGAACCACGCAGGCCTTCGCCGCGCGCCAGGGGGCGCCGGGAGGCCGGCTCCGCATCCTGGTCGTCGACGACGAGCCGCCGGCGGCCGACGAGCTCTCCTACCTGCTCACCCAGGACGCCCGGGTGGCGGAGGTACGCACCTGCCTGAACGCGACCGACGGGCTGCAGCAACTGCAGGGGTCGGGCGTGGACGCGGTGTTCCTCGACATCCAGATGCCCGGCCTCAACGGGCTCGAGCTGGCCCGGCTGCTAGCGCGGTTCAAGACGCCGCCGGCGGTCGTGTTCGTGACCGCTCACGAGGAGCACGCACTGGAGGCGTTCGACCTGCGTGCGGTCGACTACGTGCTCAAGCCGGTCCGCGCCGAGCGGCTGGCGGAGACCGTCACCCGGCTGATGGGCAGCGTGCCGGAGGAGGAGCCGAGCGGTGACGTACAGATCCCGGTCGAGCTCGGCGGCGTCACCCGCTTCGTGTGGCGCTCCCAGATCACCCACGTCGAGGCACAGGGCGACTACGCCCGGCTGCACACGGCCGACGCCTCCCACCTGGTGCGGGTCCCGCTGACCCAGCTCGAGCAGGAGTGGGCCTCCGCCCGGTTCGTACGCATCCACCGCTCGCTCCTCGTCAACCTCGCCCACGTGACCGAGGTGCGGTCGGAGGCCGGACGCTGCTCGGTCGTAGTCGGCGGCGCGTCCCGCGGGACCGAGCTGCAGGTCAGCCGGCGCCACACGCGCCAGCTCAAGGACCTGCTCGCCCGGCGAAGCTGACATGACCGAGCCCCAACGCGTACGCGTCACCGGACCGCCCCGGCGACGCCCGGCCGTCCGCCGGGTCGACGTCGACGAGGACACCCGTCTCGGCGAGGTCTACCTCGGCTCGCTGATGCGCGCCCAGCTCTCGATCGCCGTACGCACCCTGGTGGTGCTACTCCTCGGCGTCGGCTCGCTCCCGCTGCTGTTCTGGCTGGCTCCGGGCCTGGTCCGCACCGCGCCGTTCGGCGTCCCGCTCCCCTGGCTGCTCCTCGGGGTGCTGGTCTACCCGTTCCTGTTCCTCCTCGGCCGCTGGTACCTGCGCGGAGCGGAGCGCAACGAGGCCAGCTATGCCGACCTGCTCCGCTCGGACGACGAGACGCCATGACCTTCGACTCCGCCCCGGCGATCGTCGCGGTCAGCCTGGTCACCCTGGCGACGCTCACCATCGGCACCTGGGGGCTGCGGTTCAGCCGGACCACGAGCGACTTCTACGTCGCCTCGCGGTCGGTGCGCCCCGGCCTCAACGCGAGCGCGATCGGTGGGGAGTACCTCTCGGCCGCCTCCTTCCTGGGCGTCGCCGGGCTGGTGTTCACCTCGGGCGCGGAGATGCTCTGGTATCCGATCGGCTGGACCGCCGGCTATCTCGTCCTGCTGACCCTGGTCGCGGCCCCTCTGCGCAGGTCAGGCGCATACACACTGCCCGACTTCGCCGAGGAGCGGCTCGCCTCGCGCGGGGTGCGGCGGCTCTGCTCGCTGCTGGTCGTGACCATCGGCTGGCTCTACCTGCTGCCCCAGCTGCAGGGCGCCGGACTGACCCTGGAGCTGGTCGCGAGCGCACCTCGCTGGGTGGGACCGGTGCTGGTCGGGACGGTCGTGCTGGTCAGCGTCTTCTCGGGCGGGATGCGCTCGATCACGTTCGTGCAGGCCTTCCAGTACTGGCTCAAGCTGACCGCGCTGCTGGTGCCCGTCGGAGTGCTGGTCGCGGTCTGGGGCGCCGACGGCGCGCCCCGCGCCGACCTCAGCCAGGCCTGGTCGCTGCCCATCGGCACCGACACCACGACCGGCCTCTACGCCACCTACTCGCTGATCGCGGCGACGTTCCTCGGCACGATGGGCCTGCCGCACGTGGGCGTCCGCTTCTACACCAACCCCGACGGCCGCGCCGCTCGCCGCACGACCCTGGTCGTGCTCGCCCTCCTCGGCGTCTTCTACCTGCTGCCACCGATCCTCGGCCTCCTCGGGCGCGTGTACGGAGCCACCCCCGCCTCCGCCGACACCCTGGTGCTCGAGCTGCCCGGTCTGATGGTCCCCGGCTGGGCGGGTGACGCCCTCACCGGACTGGTCTGCGCGGGCGCGTTCGCGGCCTTCCTCTCGACGTCGTCGGGACTGGCGATCGCCGTCTCCGGCGTGCTCTCCCAGGACGTGGTCGTCCCCCTGCTGCGCCGCCGGGGCAGCCGCTACGGCGGCGTCGCCGCCTTCCGGATCGCCTCCCTGGTCGCTGTCATCGTCCCGGTCGTCGGCGCCCTGCTGACCCCCAGCGTCGGGGTCGCCCGCGGGGTCGCCCTGGCCTTCGCGCTCGCGGCGGCCACCTTCTGCCCGTTGCTCCTGCTCGGCATCTGGTGGCGCCGGCTGACCGCCTACGGCGCCGCCACCGGGCTGGTCACCGGCCTGGTCACCACGGGGTCGGCCGTGGTCTTCACGATCAGTGGGTCGCGTACGGGCACGTGGGTGGATGTCGCGCTCGCCCAGCCCGCGCTGTGGGCGGTGCCGCTCTCCTTCGCCGTCATGATCCTCGTCAGCCTCGCCACATCTGCCCGCATCCCCACCCACACGACCAGCCTTCTCGTACGCCTCCACACCCCCGAACCCACGCTCGCGTCCCCCGACCGCCGACCGCAGACGTCATCGGCCTAGCGCCGGCCGGCTCCGAGTACGCCCCGAAAGTCGTGCATCTGGCCGAAAACGCGCCCGCGCCGACGCGTCGCTCGCTAGTCTGACGGACCGTTCCTGGGCATGCCTGGGTCCTTCGCGTCGATCCGGGAGCCGGCGATGGATGAGAGTTCGGACGTCGGCGCCGACCTGGGTCTGTACGTGACAGCTGCCGGTGGCCTGCTGGGCGTCTGGCATGCGGCCGGCGGACGTGAGGTCGACGGCTTCGCAGACGTGGCGCTGACAGCACTCGCGGGAGTGCTCGGCGCCTTCGGCGGGCTCCTTCTCGGACTGCTCGTCGGAGTGGCGCTCCTGGTCGTCCACTCGGTCACGGTCGCACCTGCGGTCGGGTGGTGGCGGCATCGGAGGTTCGGACGCGCGGCGCTCGTCGTCCTGGCCTGGGCGACAGTCATCACCGCCCTGCTCTGGTGGTGGCCCGACCGCTTCCTCCCCGCCGGCCTGATCATGGGCTTCGGGGGCTGGTCCGTGTTCCTGGCCCGGCGGCGGTTCGGCGAGTCGGAGCACCTCGCCGCGCGGGCCGTCCCGCACCTCGGCGGCGTCGCCGTCGCCACCCTGGTGGGCGAGCAGCTCGTCTTCGGCAACCTGCTCTCCACGACGTACGTCGCACCCGTGCTCCTCCTGATCATGGCGTGGCTCTCCTGGTGCGGCTGGCGGACGATGCGCACGTCGCGACGGATCACGGTGCGTGCCGCGGCCGACATCGTCTGGTCGGTCCAGCTCGGGCTGCTGCTGTCGCTGGCGCTGGTGTGGCTGGCCGGCGTCCTCTCGCTCACCCCGACCCAGGTCACGGCGACCCGTGCCGTGCTGGAGCGGGTGCAGGCGCTGACCGGGGTGCACTGGGCGTACTGGCTGACCGCCTACACCGCGATCGCCGTGAGCAGCTTCCTCGTGCTGCGGTGGCCGCAGCGCTTCGGCGAGGTCCGGCTACCGGTCCTCGGCGTGCTCAACACGGGGAAGCGGACGCTGGCCGGGGTCAACATCGGCCTGATGGTCGCGTTGGTCTTCACCATCACCGCGGTGCCCGTCTCCGAGGGAGCCTGGAAGCGGCAGGTCGAGGAGCGGTACGCCCTCGAGACGCGACAGGTTCAGCGCTCGGAGGGCGAGGAGGCGGCGTACGAGCAGATCCACCAGTACGTGACCGCGAACCGCCGCGGCGCCGCCCGGCTGAAGCCGCTCGTCGTGGCGGTCCACGAGGCCGCGCCCACCGAGCCGGGACAGCCGGTCTCGGACAGCGGCCTCGCCATCGCTCGTCAGCTCGGCCGGTTCCAGGCGGCGACCCTCCACCTCGGGGACCCGCGTCCGGCGCCGGTCGCGGTGCTGTCCGGTGATCCGGATGTGAGCGAGGCGTTCGCGGCGCTCGACGAGGCACAGCGGGCCCGGTCGCAGCAGGAGACCCGGTCCGGCCGGTTCGCGGACGCCGCGGCGGCCGCGGTCGCCAGCACCCTGGACATCCCCGACATCGGACGCAGCGAGGTCGTCCACATCGTCAAGGCCTACCTCGGCGGGTTGGTCGAGGAGGGCCGGGTGCGAGACCTCCTCCAGAGCTGGGCGGCCGGCGAGTCGGTCCGGCCCGCGATCAGCCACCTGGTCTCCATCGACGTGCCCGCCCTCTACGACGCCGCCTACGATCTGGCGCGGAGGGCAGCGGTCCGGGCGGGGGTGGACGTGTGGGCGTTCAACGCGACGTACGGCCTCGGTCTCACGATGCCGGGCGAGTCGCGGCAGCTGTCCGAGGTCGTGATCCTCGCTCGCCAGACCCACCACCTGACCGACCGCGGCAGTCCGTGTCCGGGGTGTGTGCATCCGCCCGAGGGCGGTGGCACCCAGACCGGTGGCGGCACGTCAGGTGGCGGCGGCCGGCGCGGGTAGAGCAGCCACTCGACGTACGAAATCGACCGCTCGTCGCTCGACTGCACCGCCCACCGAGGGACCGCGCGTCACCCCGCGACGACCGGCCCGACCGACCCCTAATGTGACTGCGATCACACGTCGTCCGTCATCCACCCCCACGGAGGACGGCCTCGTCAACGAAAGGGTTAGACCGTGAGCCAAGAAGCACACGACCAAGCCCACCGGCACGATCCGGTCTACGACAGCCTGCACGCCACCGCAGAGTTCCGCGCTCTGCGGTCGGCGTACCGGAAGTTCGTGTTCCCGGCCACGGTGGCATTCCTGGTGTGGTACCTCCTCTACGTCTTCTGCTCCAACTGGGCGGAGGACTTCATGAACACCAAGCTCGTCGGCAACATCAACGTCGCGCTGGTCTTCGGGCTCCTCCAGTTCGCGACCACGTTCGGCATCGCCTACCTCTACGCCAACTACTCCAACAAGCGCCTCGACCCGCTGGCTCGGAAGCTCGACGAGGAATACGAGATCGAGAAGAGGCAGCTCTGATGGACGGTAGCCAGATCCTCACCACGGTCCTCTTCCTCACGGTCGTCGCGATCACGATCGGCATCACCTTCTGGGCGAGCCGGCAGACGAAGACGGCGGCCGACTACTACGCCGGCGGCCGCGGCTTCTCCGGCTTCCAGAACGGTCTCGCCATCGGCGGCGACTACATGTCGGCGGCGTCGTTCCTCGGCATCTCCGGCGCCATCGCGCTGTCGGGCTACGACGGGTTCCTCTACTCGATCGGCTTCCTCGTCGCCTGGCTGGTGGCGCTGCTGCTGGTCGCGGAGGTGCTGCGTAACTCCGGTCGCTACACGATGGCCGACCAGCTGGCGTACCGGATGAAGCAGCGCCCGGTCCGCCTGGCGGCCGCGACCTCCACCGTCGTCGTCTCGATCTTCTACCTGCTGGCCCAGATGGTCGGTGCGGGCGCCCTGGTGGCCCTGCTGCTCGGCGTCGAGGACCAGGTGGTCAAGAACATCGTGATCCTGTTCGTCGGCGCGCTGATGATCTTCTACGTCACCGTCGGCGGGATGAAGGGCACCACCTGGGTCCAGATCGTCAAGGCCGTCCTGCTGATGACCGGCTCGGCGCTGATCGTGATCCTGGTGCTCGCCCAGTTCGGCTTCAACCTCTCCGAGCTGCTCGGTTCCGCCGCCGACGCCTCGGGCAAGGGCGACGCCTTCCTCCAGCCCGGACTGAAGTACGGCGCGAGCTTCACCAGCGAGCTGGACTTCGTCTCGCTCGGGCTCGCCCTGGTGCTCGGCACCGCCGGCCTGCCGCACATCCTGATCCGCTTCTACACGGTCCCGACCTCGGCGGACGCTCGCAAGTCGGTGCTGTGGGCGATCGGCCTGATCGGCGTCTTCTACCTGTTCACGCTGGTCCTGGGCTTCGGTGCGGCCGCGCTGGTCGATCCGTCCACCCTGGACAAGGCCGGCAACCTGGCGGCACCACTGCTCGCCCAGGAGGTCGGTGGCGGTGAAGGCTCCATCGGCGGCGCCGTACTGCTGGCGCTCATCGCCGCTGTCGCCTTCGCCACGATCCTCGCCGTGGTCGCGGGTCTGACGCTGACCTCCTCGGTCTCCGTCGCCCACGACATCTACAACTCGGTGATCAAGCGTGGCAAGGCCACCGAGAAGGAGGAGATGAAGGTCTCGCGCTGGGCCGCGGCGGGCATCGGCCTGGTCGCGATCCTGCTGGCCATCCCAGCACAGTCGCTGAACATCGCGTTCCTGGTAGCGCTGGCCTTCGCGGTCGCCGCGTCGGCGAACCTGCCCGCGATCATCTACAACATGTTCTGGAAGCGGTTCAACACCCGCGGCGCGGTCTGGTCGATCTACGGCGGCCTGATCTCCTGCGTCGGCCTGGTCTTCTTCTCGCCGGTCGTCTCCGGCAAGGTCGACCCGGTCACCGGCGACAGCCTCTCGCTGTTCCCGGCCGGCATCGACTTCTCCTGGTTCCCCCTGGAGAACCCCGGCCTCATCTCCATCCCGCTCGGGTTCTTCCTGGGCTGGCTGGGCACGGTGACGTCGAAGGAGCCGGAGACCGCTGAGCGTTACGTCGAGCTCGAGGTGCGCGCCCTGACCGGCGCCGGCTCGGAGAAGGCGATCACGCACTGATCCCTCACGGCGGGCCGTCGTACACAGTGTTGTACGACGGCCCGCCATCATTCTTTCCCCCGCACTACCCTGTGGCTTGAGCCACACATTTTTCGTACGTAGGAGTCACTGTGAGCGACGAGACCCTGTCCAACCTGCTGCACGAGAAGCGCCGGTTCGAGCCCCCGGCCGAGCTTGCCGCCGCTGCCAACGTCAAGGCCGATGCGTACGACGCCGCTGCCGCGGACCGCGACGCGTTCTGGGCGTCCGCCGCGGAACGGCTCACCTGGGCCAAGCCGTTCGATCGCGTCCTGAACTGGGACAACCCGCCGTTCGCGAAGTGGTTCGAGGGCGGCGAGATCAACGTCGCGTACAACGCCGTCGACCGGCACGTCGAGGCCGGGCTCGGTGACCGGGTCGCGATCCACTGGGTCGGCGAGCCCGCGGATGACAAGCGCACCATCACCTATGCCGAGCTCAAGGACGAGGTCTCCCGGGCCGCGAACGCCTTCGAGGCGCTGGGCGTCGGCAAGGGCGACCGGGTGGCGATCTACATGCCGATGATCCCCGAGGCCGTCTTCGCGATGCTGGCCTGTGCGCGGATCGGCGCGATCCACACCGTCATCTTCGGTGGCTTCTCCGCCGACGCCCTCGCGACCCGCGTCGTCGACTGCGGCGCGAAGCTGATCGTCACCTCGGACGGCGGCTACCGCCGTGGCGCACCCTCGGCCCTCAAGCCCGCCGTGGACGAGGCGGTCACGAAGGTCGAGGCGACTCAGCCCGGCCTGGTCGAGAACGTGCTCGTGGTCAAGCGCACCGGCCAGGACGTCGACTGGAACGACTCGGTCGACAAGTGGTGGTCGGAGGTCGTCTCGACCGCGTCGACCGAGCACACGCCGGTCGCGCACGACGCCGAGCACCCGCTCTTCGTGATGTACACCTCGGGCACGACCGGGAAGCCGAAGGGCATCCTGCACACCACCGGCGGCTACCTCACCCAGGCGGCGTTCACGCACTGGGAGGTCTTCGACCTCAAGCCTGAGACCGACGTCTACTGGTGCACCGCCGACATCGGCTGGATCACCGGCCACTCCTACATCGTCTACGGGCCGCTGGCCAACGGCGCGACCCAGGTGCTCTACGAAGGCACCCCGGACTTCCCGGAGAAGGGCCGCTGGTGGCAGATCATCGAGGAGTACGGCGTCACGCTCTTCTACACGGCCCCGACCGCCATCCGGACGTTCATGAAGCAGGGCCGCGCCATCCCGGACGGCCGCGACCTCTCCTCGGTCCGCCTGCTCGGGTCGGTCGGTGAGCCGATCAACCCCGAGGCCTACATCTGGTACCGCGACGTCATCGGCGGCTCCTCGGTGCCGGTCGTGGACACCTGGTGGCAGACCGAGACCGGCGCGATCATGATCTCGCCGCTCCCCGGGGTCACCCACGGGAAGCCGGGGTCGGCGATGAAGGCGCTGCCGGGCGTGGGCGCCGACGTGGTCGACGACAACGGCGCCTCCGTGCCGGACGGTGCCGGGGGCTACCTCGTGCTCACCCAGCCGTGGCCGTCGATGCTGCGTACGATCTGGGGCGACGACCAGCGCTACGTCGACACCTACTGGGCGCGCTTCAAGGACCAGGGGTTCTACTTCGCCGGCGACGGCGCGAAGAAGGACGAGGACGGCGACGTCTGGGTCCTGGGCCGCGTCGACGACGTCATGAACGTGTCCGGGCACCGGCTCTCCACGACCGAGATCGAGTCCGCCCTGGTCTCGCACTCCTACGTCGCCGAGGCCGCGGTCGTCGGTGCGACCGACCCCGACACGGGACAGGCCGTGGTGGCGTACGTCATCCTGCGCGACGGGTCGCCGCAGGACTGCGAGAAGGAGCTCTCCGACCACGTCCGCAAGGAGATCGGCCCGATCGCGAAGCCGCGGCAGATCATGATCGTGCCCGAGCTGCCCAAGACGCGCTCCGGCAAGATCATGCGGCGGCTGCTCCGCGACCTCGCCGAGGGTCGCGGCGTCGGTGACACCACCACGCTTGCCGACCAGACGATCATGGACCTGATCGCGGCGGGTCAGGCGACGTCGACCGAGTAAGCCGCAAACTCGTGGTGCCGAGTCGGCGCATCTGACCCCGTGTCTCGCGAAGCGGAGCGAGCGGGAGGGGTCGGATGCGCCGAGACGACCGAAGTGAGGTCGAGCGGCGAGCTTGCTCGTCCGCTCGCGCCGAGCGAGGGAGTAAGCGCGCGAAGCGCGCACTCGGCGTTGCCGTACGGCTGCTAGCCCTATTTGCCGTACTTCACCCGGCGGATGAAGTAGCTGTCGGTCCAGATCGGGTCCTTCTTGACGGTCTCGCCGGAATTGGGTGCGTGCCAGACCCAGCGGCGTCCGTCGCGCTTCCCGGCGTAGATACCGACGTGGTAGACGCCGCCGCTGCCGTAGAAGAAGACCAGGTCGCCCTTGCGCGGCTTCTTGACCTTGAAGGTGTGGCCGACCTGGGCCGATGAGCTGTGCGGCAGCTTGCGGCCGAGCTTCTTGTAGACCCACTGGGTCAGGCCGGAGCAGTCGAAGGCGCGTGGGCCGTCGCCGCCGTAGGAGTACGGAGAGCCGGCGCGGCTCTTGGCGCGGCGTAGGGCCCGGATGCCCCGCGACTTCTTCTTTTTCTTGGCCTTCTTCTTCTCGGTGGTCGTGGTGGAGGTGGTGGTCGAGGCCGGGTGCGCGCCGGTGTGGGCGCTCGTGCCCGGTGAAGGTGCGGCCGTGGCCGCCTGGTTGGGTACGGCGACGAGTGCGAGGCCGACCACGAGTGCGGTCGCCAGGCCGATGCTGATCCGTCTGGGCGCGCGCGACAGCGCGCGGATACTGGATCCGATCATTTCGAGGTTCCCCCGATGCAGCGACGCCTGCGAAGGTCGACCTGTCGGATTCGGGCTGCTGATGCCCGGGCGCTGGAATCCCTGTGTTCCGTCTACGCCTTCACCCCGAGCCGGCCTGCCTTGTCTCTGGCTCCCGGCGTGCTGCTTGGCTCCCCCGTGCCCGCCACCCTGGTCGGATCGACTCTCCTCCGGCTGTGACGGGCCTCGGCGCGACCGGAGCGACCCTCACCGTTCAGTGCGGGCTCAACCACTATGCAACGAAATCCGGTGCCGGTCGGGGCATTTGTGCAGCAACTCACTCTAATTTTTGCTGGTTTGCATACGTTTAATTCTGTTTGCGTTGTGCTTCTGGCCGAGTATGAGCTCGCGCTGATCACCCTGCTGCCCCTGACGGCGGTGCTTGCTAGGGTCGTCGGCAGGTGTGCCGGGAAGTCTGGTCGGCGTGACTTCGTCGACCCCTGAGCCCCTGGAGGCCACCCGTGACCGACACCCGCAACCGCCTCTTCACCCGCGGCTCCTGGCTGGAGACCTCGCGAACGGCCGAGATCCTGCGCGCAGAGACGACGGGCGGCGTACTCCTGATCATCGCTGCGATCATCGCGGTCATCCTGGCCAACAGCCCCTGGCAGGAGGCGTACGAGGCCGTCCGCGACTTCCGGGTCGGGCCCGAGTCCCTTCATCTCGACCTCACCATCGGGGCCTGGGCGGCCGACGGCCTGCTCGCGATCTTCTTCTTCGTCGCGGGTCTGGAGCTCAAGCGGGAGTTCGTCTCCGGCGACCTCCGCGACCCCCGCCGGGCCGCGCTGCCCATCGCGGCCGCGGTCGGCGGCATGGTCGCACCGGCGCTGGTCTACGTGGCCGTCAACCTGATCGGCGACGGCTCGCTGGCCGGCTGGGCCACACCGGTGGCCACCGACATCGCCTTCGCGGTCGCGATCCTGGCGGTCATCTCGACGCATCTGCCCACGGGGCTGCGTACGTTCCTGCTGACGCTCGCCGTCGTCGACGACCTGCTCGGCATCATCGTCATCGCGGTCTTCTTCACCTCCGAGCTGCACATCGGCTACCTGCTGCTGGCGCTCGTTCCGATCGGGCTCTTCGCGGTGCTCGTGCAGCGCCGCGTACGCAACCCCTGGCTGCTCCTCCCGCTCGCCCTGATCGCCTGGGCCCTCGTCCACTCCAGCGGTGTCCACGCCACCGTCGCCGGGGTGCTGCTCGGGTTCACCGTGCCCGTCATCGCCCGCAACCCCGAAGCCAAGCGCGGGCTCGCCGAGCACTTCGAGCACCTGATCCGGCCGATCTCGGCCGGCGTCGCGGTGCCGATCTTCGCCTTCTTCGCCGCCGGTGTCTCCCTCGGCGGCTGGGACGGGGTGACCAGCGCGCTTCGCGACCCGATCACGCTCGGGATCATCCTCGGTCTCGTCGTCGGCAAGACCGTCGGGATCTCGGGGTCGACCTGGCTGCTGGCCCGGTTCACCCGTGCCTCGCTCGACGACGACCTCGCCTGGACCGACGTGATCGGGATGGCGATGCTGGCCGGTATCGGGTTCACGGTGTCGCTGCTGATCGGTGAGCTCGCCTTCAGCTCGGATCCGGCGGCTCACGACCACATGAAGGTGGGCGTTCTGTTCGGGTCCGTGCTGGCCGCTGCCTTGGCGACGGTCGTGCTGCGGGCACGCAACAGGGTCTACCGCCGCATCGAGGAGATCGAGACTCTCGACGCCAACGAGGACGGCGTGCCGGACGTGTTCGAGGATGATCAGGGTCGGGACCGGTAAGGTCGTGGGCGCTCCCCAACACACGTTCAGCGAAGGGTTCCCATGGCAGTCGACATCGTGAAGTCCCCGGGCGGCGAGGACCCGACGATCGGCAAGCTCGTCGTCGACGCCACCCGCGACATCTCCGAGCTCGTCAACAAGGAGATCACGCTCGCCAAACAGGAGCTCAAGGTCTCGATGACCAACGCCGGCGTCGGCATCGGTCTCTTCGCCGCCGCAGCCTTCCTGCTGGTCCTCGCCGTGATCATGCTCTCCGTCTCGGCGGCCTACTTCATCCACTGGACAGGCCTCGGCCTGCAGTGGTCCTTCCTCATCGTCTTCGGCTTCTACGTACTCCTCGCCGCCCTCCTCGGCTTCATCGGCGTACTCAAGGTGAAGAAGGTCAAGGCCCCCGAGAAGGCCATCGCCCAGGGCAAGGAGATCCCCCGGGCTCTCAAGGGCCAGCGCTGACCCACCCGCCGAGTCGGTGGTTGTGGCGGACGAATCGGTAGTTCTACCGAACGAGTTCGGGCCACTTACTGTCCACAGGCGCCCTTCAGGCTGAAGTTATCCACAGCCGGCGAAAACGGCAGTGAATTTCGTACGCCCCGGGCGCACAGTGGCTCACATGAACCTGTCAGTTGTCGGCGCTGCCTCGGCTCTGCCAGCGCGCCCTTTTACCGCCAGCGAGCTCAACGAGCTCTCCATCCAGAGGTACGACCTCCGCGTCGCCGTCGAGCGCGGAGAGGTCCTCAGACCCTTCCGCGGTGTCTTCATTCCCTCCGACGTCGAGGACACTTCGGAGACGAGAGCGGCAGCGGTTTCCCGCGTCGTATCTCCACACCACGTCGTGTCCGACCGCACCGCCGCGTGGATCCACGGGATCAACGCGTACTCGCTCAGTGAACAGACCCAGATCCCAGCAGTCGAGACCTGCGCTCGTCGCGGCAACGCGCCGACGCGCCTGGAAGGGGTCGACGGCCGCTCACGTGATCTCCTCGACCGGGACATCATGTTGATCAACGGTGTCAGGATCACAACCCCCTTGCGGACCGCACTAGATCTCGGTTGCAACCTGAGGCGCCGCGAGGCGATGGCCGCCCTCAACGAGTTCGCCAAGGAGCACGGCATCACCCGGGCCGACCTCAACCAAGAGCTTCCCCGTTTCAAAGGCCGACGCGGTGTCGTCCAGCTCCGAGAGCTTGTTCCGCTCCTCAACCGCCACGTCGAGTCCCAGCGGGAGTCATGGACGTTGCTGGCGATCAGCGACGCCGGCCTACCACTGCCCGAAACACAGGTCTGGGTCAATGTCGACGGCATCCCCACATATCGCCTCGACTTCGCCTACCGCCTCGCCAAGGTAGCCGTCGAGTACGACGGCGAAGACCATGACGACCCGGAGCAGCAGATCTACGACGAGGAGCGGCGCGGCTGGCTGGTCGACCACGGCTGGATCGTCATCATCGTGCGCAGAGGGGACTTCACTGGCGATCGACTCGACGCCTGGCTCCGGGAGATCAAGGACGCGCTCACCCCGACCTACTCCTCCCGCCGCTTCTGACCAACACTCCCCAGTCCCCGACGAATCCGCAGTTGTGGCGCGGGGGGGGGGGGGGTGGTGGGGGGGGGGGGGGGGGGGGGGGGGGGGGGGGGGGGGGGGGGCCCCCCCCCCCCCCCCCCCCCCCGCGGCCGGTGTCGAGCACGACCACCCGGCCGAGCGTCAGCCCGAGCCAGGCGGCGCCGATCCCGGCGACCACCGAGGCGAGCAGGTAGAGCATC
>NZ_JBIWNX010000025.1:0-53106 GCF_044767415.1 Nocardioides sp. NPDC101246 | reverse complement strand
TTGCCCCCCCGGGCTGGGCCGTGGGGTGGGCCTGGGGCCCCGGCCCCCCCCCCCCCCCGGGGGCCCCGCGCCCCCCCCCCCCCCCCCGGGGGGGGGGGGGGGGCCCCCGGGGCCCCCCCGCGCCCGACGTACGTGACGCCTCGGCAATTCAGTTCCGCCGGCGATGCCACGCTGGGATGATCGGGGGCCGAGCACGAGCCGAGGAGTGCCATGCTGGACGAGCTGCTGAGTGGATTCGCCCGGGCGTACGACGACGTCGGTTACTTCCTCATCGCGGTCTTTGTCGGCCCACCTGTGGTGATACTCGCGATCACAGTCCACTACGAGGCGTCGATGCGGAGGCTCGTGACGCGGCTCGAGGAGATGTTTCCCGGCGCCCCGGTCATCGCTGGTGAGGCTGCCGAGGTGACTGACGATGATCGGGTCGGAAAGGTCGTGAAGCTGAGGTCCGGGTGGCTGCAGACCACGGCGGTGGCTGTGCTGCCGGACCGTTTGGAGCTATGGGGCAAGGGTGTCGAGGCCGCCGACATCGTGCTGGACCGGCGGCGGTTGCAGGTCAGGCGGGAGGGCATCTGGCTCCGTCAGCTCGGTGGAGACGATGTCTGTGCCGGTCTCTGGCTCACCGACGGTGACCGATCGGTCATCGTCGTCCCGTACGCCAGGTTTGGCCGACGTACGCGCCGGGCGCTCGTACGGGCGCTGAGCGATCTGGGTGAGAATCCGAAGGATCACCTCGACGCGGTCTGAGCGCTCGCCGGTAGGTTTGCCGCGTGCGCAACGGTCGGATCATCCTGCTCAACGGAGCGTCGAGCTCGGGCAAGAGCAGCATCGGGCGGGAGCTGCTGCCGCTGCTCGAGGACCCGTGGTTCCTGGTCCCCGTCGACGGGATCAGCGGGATGCGGTCGACGGTGCACACGCGCGAGCTCGACGAGGACGGGATCGCCGAGATGCTGCGGCGGACCCGCCTGGGCTATCACCGCGCGGTCGCGGCCCTGGCCTCGGTCGGCAACGACGTGATCATGGACTACCCGCTCAGCGAGACCTGGCGGCTCGAGGATCTGCTCGAGGTGCTCGACGGCTACGACGTCACGCTCGTCGAGGTCTGGTGCTCGCCCGAAGAGCTCGAACGGCGTGAGGCCGCCCGCGGCGACCGCCCCGCGGGCCTCGCCCGCTCGCAGACGTTGGTCTACTCGCACCCGTACGACCTCCGCGTCGACTCCACCACCGCGACCCCGGCCGCGTGCGCGAAGGAGATCGCCGAGGCCATTCCCGCCCTCACGGGTCCGAAGACGTTCGACCGCCTCCGCAACACCTGAGGCCGAGGCGTCACGTACGTCGGCCGAGGCGTCACCCGCGTCGGCCGAGGTGTCACCGGCGTGCCCACTCGGCCGACGCGAGCGACTTCTCGGCCGACGGGGGCGACCTCTCGGCGGGTGGGGTTGGCAGGGATGAGAAAATGATTCCCGACATGTCTGAAACGAAGCTTCCCCGCCCCGGTCAGGCCACCCTCGCCGGGTGGCTCATCGTGCTCGGCTCACTGCTCACCGTGGTGACGGCCTGGGACCAGATCTCCGGGCTGCGCAGCCTGGACACCCGGGAGCGGGTGGAAGAGCTGCTTGCTGAGCCGCCACTGGCCGGCTCGGGGGTCGGCCTCGACAACATCCTCGACCTCATGCACGTGATGGCGCTGGTCACCGGCGCCATGGCGGCAGCGGCGGTGATCCTCGGCTGGCATGTGCTGCAGCGCAACAAGCAGGCGAGGCTAGCGCTCACGGTCATCGCGGCGCCGCTCTTCTTCGCCGGGATGTTCGGCGGCGGGTTCTGGTCCACGCTGGCCGCCGTGGCCGTCGTACTCCTGTGGATGTCGCCCACCCGCGACTGGTTCGACGGCGTCTCGCCGACCAAGCGGGAGGCGCTCGACAACGGCGACCCCGACCAGGAGTCGTACGTCGCGCCGGCACCCCCGGAGACCCCGACCACCCCGACCACCGCGACCGGCTCGACCTCCGGACCGGCTCGGCTCTCCCCGCAGCAGCCGCCGCCGTGGACCGGCTCGGTCACCCAGACCACCAAGGCGGCGCCCAAGCGACGCCCCGGTGCCGTGATGGCGGCGGCGGTGCTCACCTGGATCGGCTCCGGGCTGACCGCGCTGATGATGCTCGCCTCGGCGGTGACGGCGACCGCCAACCCTGACCTGATCCTCGAGCAGGTGCGCAAGCAGGCGGAGAGCGACCCGAGGATGCGGGAGGCGGCGGAGCTCTACACCACCGACATCATCGTGGCCTCGGTGTGGACCATGGCCGTGCTGGTGGCGCTCGTGTGTGTCGCCGCTGCCGTGTTCGCCGTCTTCGCGATCCGCCGCAGCTCCTGGGCGCGGATCGCGCTGTTGATCTCCGCCGGCATCTCGGCGCTCTCGCTGCTCCTCTTCGCCCTCGCCTTCCCGCCGGCGGTGGTCCTCTTCGGCGCCGCGGTCGCGACCTTCTCGTTCCTGCTGCGCCCCGAGGTCGCCGCGTGGTTCCGCGGGTAATGACGGAGCGGCTGGCCGCCCGGGCCGGATAGGCTCCGCGGCATGTCAGATCAGTTCGGCTCCTTCGACAACCCCTACGGCGGCAAGCCGCCGTTCGAGGGGCAGGAGCCGCCGCCCCCGACGCCTTACGCGACACCTCAGCCGTACGCCGCGCCGCAGCCGACACAGCCGCAGCAGCCCCAGGGATGGGGCCATGCGCCCCCGGCCTACGGCCAGTACGCGATGGGACAGCAGCCCCCGGCGTACCTCCGCCCTCACTATCCGCAGCCCGATCCCGACACCCGTCCCGGCACGGTCGTCGCGGCGTCGGTGATGACGATCGTCGGGTCGGTGATCGCCCTGCTGATCGCGGTGTTCATGGTGCCCGCGGGGATCGCCGACTACAACGACCCGACGTCCACGGACAAGGGCGTGACGCTGTGGATGGTGATCTGGTTCGCCGTCTGCGGCGTGCTCAGCCTGATCGCGATCCCGCTCGGGATCATGGTGCTGTTCCGCTCCAAGGTGGCCCGGATCCTGCTCACCGTGGTCGGCTCGGTCGCCGCGCTGCTCTCGCTCTTCGTGGTGGTCTATCCCGCGCTGATCATCGCCGCGCTGGTGATGCTGTACGCAGGCAGGGCAGGCAACTGGTTCGCCCGGAGGAGGCCCGCCGTCGACCCGTTGCAGCCGCCGGCGGTGCCGGGCATGACACCGCCGACGCACCAGCAGTTCTAGGAGACGAGCGAGTCGTCCTTGGCGCCGTTGTCGGATCCGCGGACGATCTTGTAGATGCGCAGGCCGATCCAGGCCACCACGGCGACGGCCACGACCACGATGACGATGTTCTGGAAGCGACCGACGATCGGCTCGACCTTCTCCCAGTTGTCGCCCAGCTGGTAGCCGGCGACGACGAAGATGGTGTTCCAGATCGCGGAGCCGACGGTGGTCAGGAGCAGGAACTTCCAGATCGGCATCCGGGTGACCCCGGCGGGCACCGAGATCAGCGACCGGAAGATCGGGATGAAGCGGCCGAAGAAGACCGTCCAGGCGCCGTACTTCTCGAAGAACGCCTCGGTCTTCTCCAGGTCGGAGGTCTTGACCAGCGGCAGCTTCTCACCGATCCAGTAGACCCGCTCGCGGCCGATCAGCGCGCCGATCAGGTAGAGCGCGAGCGCGCCGACGATCGAACCGAGGGTGGTCCAGATCAGCGCCTCGGCGATCGTGAACCGGCCCTGGGCGGCGGTGAAGCCGGCCAGCGGCAGGATGATCTCGGAGGGCAGCGGCGGGAAGAGGTTCTCCAGCGCGATGCCGAGCCCCGCACCCACCGGTCCGAGCTTGTCCATCAGGTCGACCGCCCAGCCGGCGACGCCGGTGAGCTCCTCGGGCTGCGTGGCGGTGAGGATCATGAGGCTCTCTTCGAAATCGGTTGGGAAGGGCGGCGGAAGCCTAGCGACCCAGGATGTGAATCCCCTAGGAGGCCGCGCTGACCGCGTCCAGCTCGGCCCGGGTCAGCACGGATCGGATCTCCAGCGAGACGTCGCGCAGGGACTCACCGGGTGCGGGCGACCGGTCGATCGCACACACCACAGTGTCCACGATCGCACCAAGCGGGCGGAGCGCGTTGACGGCGTCGCGTACGGCACCACCGGAGGTGATCACGTCCTCGATCAGCGTCACCCGCTTGCCGTCGAAGGAGGGACCCTCGGCGAGCTTGGCGGTGCCGTACTCCTTCGCCTTCTTCCGGATGAAGATCGCCGGGATGCCGGTCTTGGCCGACACCATGGTCACGATCGGGATGCCGCCGAGCTCGAGGCCGCCGAGCAGCTCGGTGCCCTCGGGCAGCAGCTCGACCATCCGCGCCGCGACACGGTCCAGGAGCGCGGGGTCGGCCTCGAAGAGGTACTTGTCGAAGTAGGTGTCGCTGACCTGCCCCGAGCGGAGCGTGAACTCCCCGTGCAGGCGGCAGGTGGCGTCGATGTCGGCGGCGAGGGCAGCGTCAGTTGTCACGATCAATAGCCTAAGTCTTATGACTGCGCGACGACTCCACGGCATCCCGCCGACGATCTTCTCCGAGATGTCGGCCCTGGCCGTCGCCACCGGCGCGGTCAACCTCGGCCAGGGCTTCCCGGACGTGGACGGCCCCGAGGAGATCATCAAGGAAGCCGTGGCCGCGTTGGAGAGCGGACGGAACCAGTACGCCCCGGGCCCCGGCATCCCGGCGCTGCGCGAGGCCGTCGCCGCCCACCAGAAACGCCACTACGGCCTCACCTTCGACCCCGCGCGCGAGGTCGCGGTGACCACCGGCGCGACCGAGGGGATCGCGGCGGCGATCCTCGCGTTGGTGGACCCGGGCGACGAGGTGATCCTCGTCGAGCCCTACTACGACAGCTACCCGGCGATGGTGCAGTTCGCCGGCGGCGTACGTCGCCCGGTGACGCTCAGCCTGGACCCGGAAGCACCCGGCGGGAGGCTGCCGCGCGCGGCCCTCGAGGCGGCCGCCTCGGAGAAGGCCAAGGTGCTCGTCCTCAACTCCCCGCACAACCCGACCGGCACCGTGCTCACCCGCGAGGAGCTCGAGACGGTGGCGGGGTTCGCGCGGGACCACGACCTGACGGTGGTCTCTGACGAGGTCTACGAGCACCTGACGTTCGACGGCGTGGAGCACGTCCCGATCGCCACGCTCGATGGGATGCGCGAGCGCACCCTGACCCTGTCGAGCATCGGCAAGTCGTACTCCTTCACCGGCTGGAAGGTCGGCTGGGCGACGGGTCCCGAGCACCTGGTCCGGGCGCTGCTCGGTGCCAAGCAGTGGCTGACGTTCACCTCCGGTGCCCCGCTGCAGCCCGCCGCCGCGTACGCGCTCGAGCATCTCGACCACTGGCCCAAGGAGCTCGCCCTCGATCTGCAGGGGCGACGCGACCTGCTCTGTGACGGGCTGAAGGAGATCGGGCTGGACGTGACGATCCCGGAGGGCACCTACTTCGCCGTCTCCGACATCACCGACCTCGGCTGGGCAGACGGGCTCGAGTTCTGCCGGTCGCTGCCCGAGCGGGCCGGGGTCGTGGCCATCCCGCTCCAGGGGTTCTACGACACCGACGCCGGCAGACACCTGGTCAGGTGGACCTTCACGAAGCAGCGCGAGGTGATCGAGGAGGCCCTGGAGCGACTCGGTGAAGGGCGTCTGAGGCGCTAGTGGTCGGCCCGGCGGTCGGCCCGACGGTCGGAATCGTCGTCCGCGGGGGTGCGCGGCCGGACCGCTAGACCCATGATGTCGCGGTCCGGGTGGCCGTCGTGGTCGAGATCGCGGGCCAGCCGCGACGCGGTGCGTCGCCGGCGCCACCACTCCACCATCGCGGGTGCGAACGCGAGCGCGAAGAGCAGCAGGATCAGGTAGTCGATGTTGTCGGCCAGCCAGGGCCAGCGGGATCCGACGAAGAAACCGAACAGCGTCACCACGAGCACCCACAGCGCGCCGCCGACGAGGCTCCAGAAGTAGAACCGCCGCCGGTCCATGTGGGTGACGCCGGCGACGACGGTGACGTAGGTGCGTACGAAGGCGATGAACCGGCCGATCACCAGCGCCTTGTTGCCGTGCTTGTCGAAGAACTCCCGGGTCTGGTCGAAATGCCGCTTTTTGATGAACCGGCCGTCGCGTTCATAGAGCCGCGGACCGATCTTGCGGCCGATCTCGTAGCCGGTCACGTTGCCGGCGAATGCCGCCACGACGAAGAAGAGCATCGCGAGCACGATCTCGACGCCGGGTGGCCCGGGAAAGATGTCGATCTTGCCGGTCGCGATGAAGATCCCGAGCGCGATCAGCAGGCTGTCACCGGGCAGGAACGGGAAGAAGAGACCGCATTCGATGAAGATGATGATCAGGCTGATCCAGAAGAGCGGCTCGCCGAACGTGGCCAGTAGAAAATCCGGACTCATCCATTCCAAACCGGCCACCATCGGCGCAAAAGTTCCCGCCACTGTCACGGTCCCTACGGTACCCATAGGTAACAACTCTTGTTGTCGAATATTCTTATCGGCCGATGAACGAGACACGACCGTCCGAGGACGATTCCCGAGCGCCGTACGACCCGATGCCCCATGGGCAGCCGGAGGTCGGCCTCGGTCCGTGGCAAGGCGAATGGCCCGAGGGAGACCACTGGGATCCTGAGCTGTTGGCCAACGGCGACCGCCGCAACGTGGTCGACCGTTACCGATATTGGTCCCTGGAAGCGATCGTCAAAGACCTCGACCAGCGCCGCCACGGCTTCCACGTCGCCATCGAGAACTGGCAGCACGACTTCAACATCGGCACCATCGTCCGCACCGCCAACGCCTTCCTCGCCGCCGAGGTGCACATCGTCGGCAACCGCCGCTGGAACCGCCGTGGCGCGATGGTCACCGACCGCTACCAGCACGTCCATCACCACCCGGACGTGCCCGCGCTCGCGGCGTACCTGCATGAGAGAGACGTACGCCTCCTCGGCATCGACAACCTGCCCGGCTCGCTCCACCTGGAGACCATGGAGTTGCCGAGGTCGGTCTGCTTCCTGTTCGGCCAAGAGGGCCCAGGCCTGTCCGAACAGGCCCGCGAGAGCGTCGACGGCACCTTCTCGATCGCCCAGTTCGGATCGACGCGGTCCATCAACGCCTCGGCCGCCGCGGCGATCGCGATGCACTCCTGGGTCGTCCAGCACGCCGATCTGGGCTCGGACGAGGCCTGGCGGGGCTGAGAAAGGAACGATCCCCCGGGCAAAGCCCGGGGGATCGGAGGAGCAGCTGGAGTCAGCGGGTCACTTGGTGTTCCGCTCGTAGCAGACGACCCAGTGGTTGCCGATCTGCCAGTCGTACTTGCCCGGGGTGGCGTAGGCCCTCGTCCGGGACGGGCAGTTCTTCGCGACGGCCTTCTCGAACGCGGCGGCGGTCGGGTAGGACGTACCGGACTTCTTGAAGGCCGAGATCGACTTGTAGGTGTGCGAGCTCAGGCAGGAGTACGGCCCGGCGAACTTCGCACTCATGCAGCCGCGGGTGCGCTGGGTCAGCGAGAGGCCCTCGAGGAACTTCGCCCGGTTGGTCGGCAGGTTCTTGAGCGAGCCGTTGCCAGGGAGGATGACGTCGCAGCGGAACCAGCGCTGACCGGCCTTGAACTGGTCGGCGGTCGGCACGAAGACAGCGGTGTTGTAGGCGGACTGGGTCCGCTTCGAGTAAGTGCTGCCCAGCTTCTTGTGGAGCGCCCGCGTGCAGGTCTTGTAGATGTGGGCGTTGCTGGCCGGCCTCGTGATAGACGCCTCGGTGCGGGTCGTACCGCTCAGCAGGGTGCCCAACGCGATGGTCTTCGCGGTGTGGGCCTTGCTGCAGGCGACCTTCTTGCCGGTCTGGGACCAAGCGCCGTAGGCGGTCCAGCCGTAGTTGTAGCAGGTGCCGACCGTGGGCTTGGGCGGCACCGCCGCGTCGGCCTTGGTGGCGGTGAGTCCGATGAGGGAGAAGACACCGATGACGAGCCCGAGGATGAGGGCAGCCGTCATGGGCTTCTGCGCAGGCGCGAGCGCGCCGGCACGAAGACGAGACATGATCGTGCTTTCGAATAAGTGGGATGTGGCGGGCTGAATCATCGCAGCGCGATGCCGGGCGGGGCATAGTCAATTCGGGTGGTTGTAAAGCGGTTACGCCCCGGTGTCCTCGGCGAAAACAGGATCCGCTAAAGTTAACCCCGGGTCGCCCGGATGTGCCCCTTTTCAGGGTGCGTGGCCTCGGGGCCGGGCGGCAGCGGGGGCTCTTGTCAGGGCCTCGCGATCCGGTAGCGGATCTGCACCTGCTCGGCGGTCTGCAGGACGTCGATGACGCTCATCCGCTTGCTGGTGATGCGGCGGGGGAGCAGTGGCGCTCCGGCGCCGAGGGTGACCGGGCAGATCCCCGCGACCACCTCGTCGAGCAGGCCGGCATCATCGAACTGGCCGACCAGGTCGCCACCGCCCACGAGCCAGATCCCACCGTCGATGGTGGCCGCGATCTCGTCGTAGACGGGCTTCACGTCGCCCTGGACGAAGCGGACCTGTGTGCCTTGGACTGTTGGCAGGTCGGTCGCGTGCGTGAAGACCCAGACCGGCCGCTCGTCGTAGTACTCCCGCCACTTCTCCGGCCCGGTCAGCATCTCCGGATCGTGGTCGATCATCCAGCGGTACGTCGTGCTGCCCATCACCAGCGCCGCCGACTCCGCCATCAGCCGCTCCCAGGAGCTCTCGTCGTCGCCGTGCGGCGTCTCGAAGAGCCACTCCAGCGAGCTGTTCTCATCGGCGATGTAGCCGTCCAGCGAGGTTGCGGTGAAGTACGTGACCTTGGGCATGCCACCGACGCTAGGCGCGTCAGGGGCATGCCCGCCCGACCGTTCTTGCTCTCCGGTTAGGCCCGGGAGGCGTCCCCCGACTCCAGGCAGGCACGCAACGCGGTCAGGCCGCGGGAGGAGTGACTCTTCACGGTCCCCTCGCTGATCCGCAGCTCTCGCGCGGTCTCGGCGACCGACAGCTGCAGCCAGTGGCGCAGGACGACCACCTTGCGCTGCATCTCCGGCAGCGCCTGGAGCGCCTCGAAGAGCTCAGAGCGCTCCTCGACCTGCTCC
Source organism: Nocardioides sp. NPDC101246 (assembly GCF_044767415.1). Classification (NCBI taxonomy): domain Bacteria; kingdom Bacillati; phylum Actinomycetota; class Actinomycetes; order Propionibacteriales; family Nocardioidaceae; genus Nocardioides; species Nocardioides sp. NPDC101246. Next base: position 43,990 of record NZ_JBIWNX010000025.1, on the reverse strand, counting down.
GCGGGACCCGGCCGCTCGGGCAGATCGCCCGACCGCTCCCGCTTCCACCACGGCCGCCGGGTCTGGTCGATGTGGGCGCGGACCAGGATCGTCCGGACGTACGCCTCCTCCGACCCGGGCTCCACCCGGCGCCAGGCGGCGTAGAGCTTCAGCAGCGACGTCTGCACCAGGTCGTCCGCCCGGTGCCAGTCGCCGCACAGCGCGTACGCCACCCGCACCAGGTGTGATCGCCGGGCCGCGACGAACGCGGTGAAGGACTCGTCGTGCGCGCTCATCGCCACATCTCCCCTCCGGGAGGGGTGCGACGTTTCACCATCGCGGCGAACTCGTCCAGATCGAGGGCCCGACGGTCCTCCGCGTAAGGAGCCGGGAGCAGCGTGTAGGAGAAGGCCCAGGTGGCGGACCTCCCCGTCTCGCCCTTCTCCTTCTCCTGGACCAGGACGTACTGCTCCTTCCCGTCCACGGTGATCCGGGCGGCCGCGGTCCGCGATGTTCCGGAAGAGAAGGACGTGCCGACGTCTGGATCGGCGGCCTGGTCGAGGATCTCCACCTCGTCCGCGGCGGGGACGACCTCTGACCCGGATCCGAACTCGACCACGTCGGTCATGGCCCCTTCGAAGTCGGTCCGATCCGGGCGGTAGTCCTTGCGGTCCGACTCTTCCGCCTCCGCCAGCCAGTCATCGATGGTCTGCCCGGGAACCGCGTAGGTCCCGGTCATCCCCTGTGACACCGCGTCCTCCGTCGTGCGGCTTCCCCTGAGAAGGATCCACTGCTCGACTCCATCTCGCTCGAGCACTGCCCCGAGCGACTCCCACGGCGGGTCGAAGTCGAGGGGGTTGGGAATCTGGCGAACGACCTTCCAGCCTGTTCCACCGACGCTGAGCTCGCGACCGGCCTCCCAGGTGATGTCCGGCTGGTTCGTGGAAACACCGTCGACCCAGGCCCGGAAGTCCTTCGACGTCGTACGAGATGCATCCGTGAAGGAAACCTCGCTCGGGACGGGGAAGTAGGCGTAGACCGTCTTGCTTCCGTTGGTCACTTCGACCGCGAGCGAGTTGCTGGTCGTGAGCGCACCGACCCGATCCACCTCGGTCCAGCCGTCCTGGAGAGTCGTCTCGCCGGTCTCGAAGTCGTACTTGACCGGGGCGAGGTCGCTCAGCGGGAGGTCGACCTCGGGCGGCCATTCCTCGGCCGTCGACTGGGTCGCGATCGGCGGGTTCGGGGTGGCGCTGTCGCGGGAGGGGACGACGACCGCGCCGATCCCGATCACGGCGGCCACCGCGAAGGCGGTGCCGGCAACGACGGCGAGCCGCCGGCGGCGTACGAGCTTCTTCCCGTCGGCCACGAGCGCGGCCGGGTCGGGGTGGGTGGGCGGGGGTTGGGGAATCGCCCGTTCCAGGGTTTCCTGCCAGTCCATGATGCCTCCAAGATCAGTCTCACCCGTGGATACGGATCTCGTGGCAGATCGGTTGTCCTGCTTGATCGATCCAACTACGAGCGTTGGTAACGGGCAGTCGGGGGCGCATTACGCTGGCCACCAGCGCCCGGTCGACAACGGATCTCAAGGAGACCCCCAGATGCCCATCGCCACCCCCGAGAAGTACGCCGAGATGCTCGCGACCGCGAAGGAGAAGGGGTTCGCCTTCCCCGCGATCAACGTCTCCTCGTCGCAGACGCTCAACGCGGCACTGGCCGGCTTCGCGGAGGCCGGCTCGGACGGCATCATCCAGATCTCCACGGGCGGCGCGGAATACCTCTCCGGCCCCACGGTCAAGAACATGGTGACCGGCTCGGTGGCCTTCGCCGCGTACGCGACCGAGGTCGCCAGGTCCTACGACGTCAACATCGCGCTGCACACCGACCACTGCCCCAAGGACAAGCTCGACGGCTTCGTACGTCCTCTGCTCGAGCTCTCCGCCGAGCGTGTCCAGCGCGGCGAGGCCCCGCTGTTCCAGTCGCACATGTGGGACGGCTCGGCGGTGCCGCTGGCCGAGAACCTGGAGATCGCCGAGGAGCTGCTGGCGGTGGCCAAGGCCGCCCACATCGTCCTCGAGATCGAGGTCGGCGTGGTCGGTGGCGAGGAGGACGGCATCGTCGGGGCGATCGACGACAAGCTGTACTCGACCCCCGAGGACGCCATCGCGACCGCCGACGCGCTGGGCGTCGAGGGCTACCTGACCGCGCTCACCTTCGGCAACGTGCACGGCGTCTACAAGCCGGGCAACGTCAAGCTGCGTCCCTCGATCCTGCGTGACGCCCAGGACGCGGTCGTCGCCAAGCTCGGCCTCGCGGCCGGCGCCAAGCCGTTCGACCTCGTCTTCCACGGCGGCTCCGGCTCGAGCGCCGAGGAGATCGCCGAGGCGGTCTCCTACGGCGTGGTCAAGATGAACATCGACACCGACACCCAGTACGCCTACACCCGCCCGGTCGCGGGCCACATGCTCGCCAACTACGACGGCGTTCTGAAGGTCGATGGAGAGGTCGGAAACAAGAAGCAGTACGATCCTCGCGCGTGGGGCAAGCTCGCTGAGGCCGGTATGGCCACTCGGGTCGTCGAGGGTGCCCAGCATCTCGGTTCTGCGGGCAATTCCATCGGCTGAGCGACACGCCGGGGATAGGCCAATGGTCCCGGTTCGGAAAACGTTGTGGCACACGGCATAGCAAACTCGGGCTTATGTCGTTGTGCCGGTCATTGGTAAAGCGATTCAATGCCCTAGCTGGACGGCGACCCTCGGGTTCCAAGGTCGGACCGTCCTTTCGGCGTTGATCTTGGGAGGGACATCCTCGGTATGGAAACCACTGCGCGAAACCGCACAATCGGCGGGATCGTCATAGGCGCGATCATTCTGATCCTGCTTCTCGTCTTGTTCTCTTGCACCGTCAACAGCGACCCGGAGAGCTCGCCGACGAAGGATCCGACCACGGGGGAGTCCTCGCTCCCCAGCGATCCTGACACTCTCGAGCCCGACGACAAGCCGTCGGAGAAGGACTCCGACGAGCCGGAGATCGTCGACGACGACATCGTCCCGGCCGCCAACACCGGTGTGACCTTCATCCCCGCGGGCAACGTCCCCTCGGGGAACACGCCCACCTGTGAGCTCGACCCGAGCGCCTGTGAGGACACTCGTCCGCCGGGCGCCGGTGTGGACATCTGCGAGATCCGCCCGGACCTGGACCAGTGCCAGGAGCCGACGACTCCGCCGACCACGCCGCCGACGACTCCGCCGACCGAGGAGCCGGAGCCGCCGCTGTGCGAGCTCGCGCCGTGGCTGCCCGAGTGTGACGACGACGGTGAGGAGCCGGGCGAGGAAGACGAGAATGCTCCCGACGCGGTGACGATCGCCGGCTGCAACGTTCTGAGCAACACCTCCGTGAAGATCGACTGGTCGGAGGCGCAGGACAAGAGCGGGATCTCCCACTACACGGTGACCTCGCGTCCCAACGCGGGCGACCCGGGTGACACCGACAAGACCTCGGCGACCTTCAACGACCTTCGGGCCGGAGCGACCTACCGGTTCACGGTCACCGCGACCGACAAGGCCGGCAACGAGTCCGAGGACAGCAACGAGGTCGAGTGCGTCATGGACGTGACGGCGCCTGAGGTGCCTGCGGACGTGACCGTTGAAGCGGGCGACCCCAGCGACAGCACGCTGGACGTGAGCTGGTCCCGCTCTGAGGACAACGAGAACGGCGTCGGCAACGTCACCTACAACCTCTACCGCAACGGCGACCTCGTCGGCCCCGTCAACGGGACGTCGTACGAGGACACCGGGCTGAAGGCCGGCACCGAGTACACCTACTCCGTCTCCGCCGTGGATGAGGCCGGCAACGAGTCCGCGCGCTCCGCCGGGGTCTCGGGCACGACCACGAAGATCGCGCCGACGGTCCCGACCGGTCTCGACGCGAGCGGCGAGGGTCCGCTCGGGTTCACGCTGACCTGGAACCCGTCGACGGACGAGGACGGCGTCACGCCGGCCGCGGAGATCGACTACCGGATCGCCGTCAATGGTGGAGTGTGCTTCGGCGGAACGGTCACCGGTGAGACCACCTTCCAGGCCACCTGTGTCCTGCTGTGGGACACGACCCGGGTCACGGTGACGGCGATCGACGGTGACGGCAACGAGTCGGCCCCGAGCCGCGTGCTGACGGTGAACTCCGACGGCAGCGAGGCCAGGGAGCTCAAGGGCAACACCGCGCTCCGCCCGAACGCCCCGGGTGAGGACAAGTCCGACGCTCCGGCCGACAAGCCGGGCTCGCCGGAGGCCCCGGCCGAGGACGCTCCTTCCGAGGAGCAGCCGACCGAGGAGAACTCGCCGCTGCTGCCGGGTCTGGACGACATCCTCCCGGGTGGCGAGGACACCGCTGAGGCTCCTGCCGAGGAGCCGGCGGAGCCCGAGGCGACGCCGAGCGAGTCGGAGAGCCCGGCCGCGCGGCCGACGACCGAGGAGCCTGCGGACGAGGCGACCGAGGACGCTCCGGCCGAGGAGGACGAGGGCGGTCTGCTGGACAGCATCGGTGACGCGCTGACCAGCGCCGTGGCCGCGGTGTTCTAGTCGATCACACGCCGAGAAACAGGGCGGGGAGAGCCGAGAGGCTCTCCCCGCCCTGTTTGTTTCCCGAGAAGGCGGCGAGCCCGCCGAGGTGGCTCGATGTTCACCGATGTACCTCGGTGAACCCGCACTGACTTCGTGGAGTTCGCCGAAGTAGGTGACCGCTGACCGAGGTACCTCGGTCAGCATCCGCACCGCCGCCCGCCCCTAAAACCTAAGAGTCGGATGCCCAGCGCCCCCCACAAGCCCTGGACATCCGACGATCTTGGGTGACCGACACCAGTGTGCGTCAGCCGTGCGCACAGGTTAGGCATAGAAACGCCCATGGATCCAGATGGTTAAGACGAAATTCATGAAGTTTCTGTGCCCATTCGAACAGAATCGAACAGATTCGAGGGCCGAATCATCTGGATCCATACATTAGGATTTCGCTGTGCGTGTGATGACCTCCCGAGCTCGCGCGGCCATCTTCGCCCCGATCGGCGACGAAGGCCGGGCCGCGCGCGTCGAGAACCGGCTCGCGGAGGCGATCCGCTCTGGCGTGCTCGCGCACGGCGAGCGGCTCCCCAGCGAGCCCGAGCTCGCCCAGATGCTCGGCGTCGCGACGGTCACCGCACGAGAGGCGTTGGTCGCGCTGCGCGCCAAGGGGCTGGTGGTGACGACCCGGGGGAGGGGCGGTGGCTCGTTCGTACGTGCCCCCGAGAGCGGCGACCTCGTCGAGGACCGGCTCGCCGCGATGTCGAGGGTCGAGCTGCGAGACCGGGCGACGGTCTACCTGGTGGTGCTCACCGGCTGTGCGGAGATCGCGGCGGAGCGTACGGACCCCGACGAGGTCGAGGACCTCCGCGACCTGCTGATCCCGCTCAACGTCAGCGACGTGGCCCGCTGGCGCAGCGCCGACAGCGAGCTCTACCTGTCGGTGGCCGCGTTGACCCAGTCGGCCCGGATGACGCGAGAGGTGGTGCGCCAGGAGGCCGACTTCGGCGCGCTGCTCCGGATCCCGCTCAACGAGCCGGGATTCCGGGAGGCCGCGGCGACCCGCCACCAGGAGCTTGTCGAAGCCCTCGCAGCAGGAGATGCTGTCAGGGCACGGGAGAGCGTACGCGAGCACGTCGCCCACTCCCTTGAACGCTTGGCCGAGATCCATGAGGCGGTGCGACGATGACGAAGACGATGACACCCATCGACTGTGTGACGCAGGTCGAGCAGCATTTCGGGCCGATCGTGACCGAGCTCGAGCGCGTACGCAGCGAGGTGGCCGCCCTCTTCGAGGCCGGTCCGGTCACCACCGCTTCCCTGCGGGAGCGGCTCGAGCCCGGCTCGTTGGAGTTCCTGCGCAACCCCAACCTCATCGGTGGTGGCTTCGTCGTGGCCCCGGGTGTGCTCACCGACCGCCGGCTCTACCTCGTCTGGTGGCAGGGCGAGGAGCGTGACTTCCTCGGCGACGCCGATGCGCCGGGCACCGGCGAGGCGATCGACTACACCCGCCAGCCCTGGTACCGCACCCCGGAGCGCACGGGTGAGCTGACCCTCGTCGGGCCGTACGTCGACTTCGTCTGCACCGATGAGTACGTCATGACCACGACGATGCCGGTCTACGTCGACGGCCGCATGGTCGGCGTCGCCGGGGCCGACACCCTGGTCGAGACGCTCGAGACGATGCTGCTGCCGGGGCTGCGCGAGGCCGGTGCGACGCTGGTCAACGGCCACGGCAAGGCGATCGTCTCGGCCGACCCGCAGCTGGCCACCGGTTCCCCGCTCACCACGGCCCGCGACATGATCCCGTGCCGGGGCCTGCCGCTCTCGGTCGCCCTGTCCTAGGCGGGCGGCTTCACCAAGTGGCGCGGGGTGGTGAAGAAGAGCACCGCCACGAAGCCGACCACCAGCGCGATCGCCGGAAGCAGGGTCGCCTGGGCCATCGCCCGGGAGAACTGCTCGGCGACCTCCGCGGGCATCTGGGCGCCGGCGCCGGTCTCCGCGCTCGCGTCCAGTCCGTTGGCCGCGATGCGCGCGTCCATGAGCACCGCGATGGCGGCGGAGCCGACCACCGAGCCGACGGTCCTGGTGGCGTTGTAGACGCCCGCCCCGGCTCCGGCCTGGCGGGGCGGCAGGTTGCGGGTCGCGGCCGCCGCGAGCGGCGCCCACACGAACGCCATCCCGAGCCCGAGCACACCCATCGGCACGAGGATCTCCCAGACCTCCGAGTCCGGGGTCATCGGCCGGGTGACCCAGAAGATCGCCACGGCGCAGCAGAAGAAGCCGAAGCTGGTGAGCCAGCGGGGGTGGACCGTGTCGTTGATCCTGCCGACGACCGGAGCGAGCAACAGCGAGACCACGGCCATCGGCACCATCAGCAGCGAGGCCTCGAGCGCGTCGTAGCCGCGGACGATCTGCGCGTACAACATCAGTGGGAAGCCCATCGTCGTGGCCGCCATCCCCATGCAGGTGATCGCGATGTTGGCGACCGAGAAGTTGCGGTCACCGAAGAGGCTCAGGGGCAGCAGCGGCTCCCGCTTGTTGCGCGCCTCCCACAGCACGAACAGGCCCAGCATGACGACTCCGCCGCCCACCAGCGCCCAGATCAGCGCATCCCAGCCCCGCTGCTCGCCGTCCTGCAGGCCGAAGACGAGGCAGAACATGCCGATCCCGCTCAGCGCGACACCCAGCCAGTCGAACACGTGCGAGTGGGTCGGCAGCAGCGGCACCAGCCGCCAGTTGAGGACGAACGCCACCACGCCCACCGGGACGTTGATGAAGAAGATCCACTCCCAGCCGCCGAGATCGACGAGCACGCCGCCGAGGATCGGACCGACGAGGGTCGCGACGCCGGCCGTGGCGCCCCACAGCGCCATCGCCGCGCCGCGGCGATCCGCCGGGAAGATCCGGGTGATCACCGCCATCGTCTGCGGCGTCATCATGGACGCGCCCACGCCCTGCACGGCGCGGGCGGCGATCAGCATCGTGATGCTGCCCGAGAGCCCGCACCACAGCGAGGCGAGCGTGAAGATCGCCAGGCCGCCCAGGTAGAGCCACTTCGGCCCGAACCGGTCACCGAGACGGCCCATGATCAGCACCGGGACCGCATAGGTCAGCAGGTAGGCGCTGGTCACCCACAGCACGTCGTTGGTGCTCGCATCCAGGTCCCTCATGATGTCCGGCGTCGCGACGGTCACGATCGTCATGTCGACGAGGATCATGAAGAAGCCGATGCACAGCGCGGCCAGGCTGCGCCAGGGATGTTCCACGGTGGTGCCAGCAGTCTGCGACGCCGTCGTCTCGGTCATGAACACAGTCAACACCCGACCACCGACTTTCGTGTCGGTGGTCGCGGGCACAATGGTGGCTATGACCCACCAGGACCTGATGGCCGGACCGCCGCCGACCCACCTCCCCGCCGACCCCGCGAACGACGAGCTGACCGCCGGCACCGAGCCCGCCGAGGTCGTACGCCGCCACCCGGCCTCGCCCGCCGCCTGGGCCGCGCTCGCCCTGGCCGCCAAGGAGGCCGGCGCCGAGGACGTGACCATCTACGCCTACGCCCGCGTCGGCTACCACCGCTCGCTCGACATGCTGCGCCGCAACGGTTGGAAGGGCCACGGCCCGGTGCCGTGGGAGCACGAGCCCAACCGCGGCTTCCTGACCAGCCTCGCCCTCCTCGCCGAGCAGGCCAAGGCGATCGGCGAGACCGAGGAGTGGGAGCGCTGCAGCGGGTTCCTGTGCGACAGCAGCCCGACGGCGTACGACACGCTGCTGGGCTGATTACCGAATCGCGTCGGACCAGCGATTTCGCCTAGCCTTGCCCCTGTGACTGAGCAGACCACCAACGCGCCCGAACCGGACCTCAACGAGCAGATGATCGTCCGGCGCGAGAAGCGCGAGCGGCTGCTGGCCGAGGGCAAGAAGGCGTACGCCATCGGGGTCGGCCGCACGCACACGCTCGCCGAGGTGCGCGAGGCCTACGAGGACAAGCTCGAGGCCGGCGAGGAGACCCAGGACGTGGTCACCGTCGCCGGTCGGGTCATGTTCGTCCGCAACACCGGCAAGCTCGCGTTCGCGACGCTGCAGGAGGGCGTCGGCACCCGGCTCCAGGTGATGCTCTCGCTCGCCGAGGTGGGGGAGGAGTCGCTCGCGGAGTGGAAGAGCCTGGTCGACCTCGGTGACCACGTCGCCGTCACCGGCCGGGTGATCTCCTCGCGGCGCGGTGAGCTCTCCATCATGGCCTCGAGCTGGGAGATGGCGTCCAAGGCGCTGCGGCCGCTGCCGGTGCTCCACAAGGACCTGTCCGAGGAGGCCCGGGTCCGGCAGCGCTACGCCGACCTGATCGTGCGCCAGGAGGCGCGCGACATGGTGCGTACGCGCGCCAAGATCACCCAGGCGATCCGCCGCCGTCTGGAGGACGACGGGTACCTCGAGGTCGAGACGCCGGTCCTCCAGCTGATCCACGGTGGCGCGCACGCGCGGCCGTTCAACACCCACATGAACGCGTTCGACCAGCCGATGACGCTGCGCATCGCGCTCGAGCTCAACCTCAAGAAGGCGGTCGTCGGCGGCGTCGACAAGGTCTACGAGATCGGCCGGATCTTCCGCAACGAGGGCGTCGACTCCACGCACAGCCCCGAGTTCACGATGATCGAGGCCTACCAGGCCTACGGCGACCAGTTCACCATCGCCGAGCAGATGCGGCAGATGTATCTCGCCGCCGCCGACGCGGTCGGCAGCCGCCAAGTCGAGACTGAGGCCGGTGTCATCGACCTGGACGGCGAGTGGAAGTGGCTGCCGGTCTACGAGGGTGTCTCCGAGGCCGTCGGCGTCGAGGTCACCCCCGAGACCGACGTCGACACGCTCAGGGCGCTGGCCGACAAGCACGACGTCGAGCTCGACCCGGCCTGGGACGCGGCCAAGGTCGTCATGGAGCTCTGCGGCGAGCTGGTGGAGCCCAACCTGATCCAGCCGACGTTCCTCTGCGACTTCCCGGCGATCGCCCAGCCGCTGGCGCGGATCAACGACGAGGAGCCGGGCAAGGTGCTCGCCTGGGACCTGATCATCGGCGGTGTCGAGCGCGGCACCGGGTTCACCGAGCTGATCGACCCGGTCGTGCAGCGCGACGTGCTCACCGCGCAGTCCCTCCTCGCCGCCGGCGGCGACCCCGAGGCGATGCAGCTCGACGAGGACTTCCTGCGGGCGCTGGAGTACGGCGCCCCGCCGATGGGTGGCCTCGGCCTCGGCCTGGACCGGGCGATCATGCTGTTCACCGGTGCCGGAATCCGCGAGACCATCCTCTTCCCGCTTCTCAAGCCCGAGGCCTGAGCAGCGGCCGCTGGTCGACACCCGCTCGCTGGCGCTCGCGGGGCTCGACCAGCGGGGCCTAAAGTGCCAGGTATGGAGAACGGCCGGTCGCAGACGCTGATGACCGCGCTCGGGTTCGACCCGGACGCGGCGCAGCTCTACAGCCGCCTGCTCCCGCTCAACGGGTGGCCGTTCGTGGTCGTCGCGGCGACGCTGTCGACCTCCGAGCAGGAGCTGCTGGAGGAGGCCGCGCCGCTGGTCGAGAGCGGTGTCGTCTCCATCGGTGAGACCTTGACCGTGCTCAGCCCGCCGGCAGTGGTCGCCCACATGCTGGAGCGGGCCGCGACCAGGGCCCAGGACGCCCATGATCACCTGCTCAAGATCTCCCAGTCGGTTCCGTACGTCGCAGGCACCGCCGCACGGCTCCCGGCCCCGATCGGCGAGGAGCACCCGATCGAGGGTGAGGTGATCGCGACAGAGTTCACGCCGGAGACCTTCGAGCGGCTGGTCTCGACAACCTCGGGCGACATGATGTGGCTGCGCCCGGCGGTGACCGTGCATCCCTCGGAGATGCGGTTCATCTCGGTCATCGAGTCGACGATCAAGTCGGGTCGCCGGTGCCGCGGCATCTACCCGGTGGCGGCACTGAAGCACTCACCCGAGGTGCTGCGGATGCGGGTCGAGATCGGTGAGGAGATCCGGATCCTGCCGCGCGTCGGCACCCACCTGATGGTGGTCGGCAGCACCCACGCGATGTTCCCGGACCCGCTCGGCCCGGTGGAGCAGCCGATCATCAACGTACGCCAGCGAGGCATCGTCGAGGTCGTCACCAGCTACTTCGAGGAGCTGTGGCGCCGTGCCCTTCCGGCGGCCGAGCTGGAGGACCTGCCGAACGCCGAGCGCCGCCTGTTGCTCGCCGAGCTGGCCAGCGGAGCCCAGGACGAGCAGATCGCGCGGAGGCTCGGGGTCTCGCTGCGTACGGTCCGGCGACGGGTCGCCGAACTGCTCGAGGAGCTCGGTGCGACCTCGCGGTTCGAGGCGGGTGTGGAGGCCGCACGGCGAGCCTGGCTGTGACGTACGCGCTCGAATTTGCTAGCGTGTGGTCGCAAGAGCCCTGGTCTTGCCAGGGTTCTTTGCTTCTTGAAATGGATTCAGCACACACACTAGATATTGGTGCGTTGAGCAGCCGCCGTATGGCGGAGGGACTCCGTCCGGAGCGAAGGAGCGACACACATGCCCGCGATCACGATCATCGGTGCCCAATGGGGCGACGAAGGCAAGGGCAAGGCGACCGACCTGCTCGGTGAGCAGGTCGACTACGTCGTCAAGTTCAACGGCGGCAACAACGCCGGCCACACGGTGGTGATCCGCCAGGAGGACGGGAGCAGCGAGAAGTACGCCCTCCACCTGCTGCCCAGCGGCATCCTGACCTCCGGCGTGACGCCGGTGATCGGCAACGGCGTCGTCGTCGACCTCGCGGTCCTCTTCGAGGAACTGACCGGTCTGGAGCAGCGCGGCGTCGACATCTCCAAGCTGAAGCTGTCCGCCAGCGCCCACGTCATCGCCGACTACAACCGCCAGCTCGACAAGGTCACCGAGCGCTTCCTCGGCTCGCGCAAGATCGGCACCACCGGCCGCGGCATCGGACCGACCTACGCCGACAAGGTCAACCGCATCGGCATCCGCGTCCAGGACCTCTTCGACGAGTCGATCCTGCGCGGCAAGGTCGAGGGCGCGCTCGAGCTGAAGAACCAGCTCCTCGGGAAGGTCTACAACCGGCGCGGCTTCACCGTCGAGGCGATCGTCGACGACCTGCTGTCCTACGCGGACCGGATCGCCCCGATGGTCTGCGACACCGGCCTGCTGCTCAACCAGGCGCTCGACCGGGGCGAGACGGTTCTGCTCGAGGGCGGCCAGGCGACCCTGCTCGACGTCGACCACGGCACCTACCCGTTCGTGACCTCCTCCAACGCCACCTCGGGTGGCGCCTGCACCGGCTCCGGGATCCCGCCGACGCGGATCGACCGGGTGATCGGGATCGTGAAGGCCTACACCACGCGCGTGGGCGAGGGTCCGTTCCCGACCGAGCTCTTCGACGAGTCCGGTGCCTACCTGGCCGAGAACGGCCACGAGTTCGGCACGACCACCGGGCGTCCGCGTCGCTGCGGCTGGTACGACGCGGTCATCGCCCGCTACGCCGCCCGCGTCAACGGCGTCACCGACTTCGTCCTCACCAAGCTGGACGTGCTCGGCGGCCTCGAGGAGATCCCGGTGTGCGTCGCGTACGACGTCGACGGTGTCCGCCACGACGAGATGCCCGTCAACCAGTCCGACTTCCACCACGCCAAGCCGATCTTCGAGACGCTGCCGGGCTGGAAGGAAGACATCTCGGGGGCGCGGTCGTTCGCCGACCTCCCGGCCAACGCCCAGGCGTACGTGAAGTTCGTCGAGGAGATCTCCGGTGCCCCGATGTCCGTCATCGGCGTCGGCCCGGCCCGCGACGAGACGGTCATCATCAACTCGCTGACGTGACGGCGGCGCGGCCACTGACCGAAATTGTCGGTGGCCGCAGCCAGACTGTCCTCGGAGGTGAACCGAATGGTCAGGCTGGTGCCCATCCGGGACGACGACGTCCCGAGCACGTTGGTCGTGCTGCGCGAGGGTGTGAACACGCTCAGCGATGAGTCGTTGGCAGCCGCGTGCGAGCGAGCCCATGGCGAGATCGGGCTGCTTGGCTTCTCGGTTCTCGAGGTGCCGCACGGCGACTTCGCAGAGCTCGCGCGGCTCCGCCCTCTCCTGAAGGTGCGGCGGAAGGTGAGGACGGCGCTCGGTGCCGAGCTCGTAGCGGCGGGTTTCGTGCTCGTCCCGACGCTGGACTTCCCACACTGGACGTTGGTCCTTCCGGAAGCGACCGAGGAGCACTTCAAGCGGGTGCGCTGGGTGTTCTCCGAGCCGATCGACAACCCGGCGTACGAGAGTCGGCGGAGGTAGCATGGACGTCATGGAGTCGGCTGACCTGATCTACGACCCGACCGAGGTCGGGGCGGATCTCGTCGTTCTCTGCTGGATCTCGCAAGGGCCCCGGAGCGAGGACGGAAGCTTTGACCCGCAGCCGTCTGACGTCGTGTCGGTGACCGATGCCGACGGTGAGGACCTGTGGGCGCGGGTCATCCGGCGTGATGGCAATCGGGTCTGGGTCCAGCTTGACGTCCCCGGAGTTGCCGCCGCGCCTGCGTCCGTCTCCGTGTGATCTCGCGCAGGTGAGTTAAGCGGTCAGGTCGCCGGGCGGCGGATGGTGACCCGCCCGGCTTTCAGGTCCACCCCGTGGGCGGGGTCGTCGCCGTCGGGCGAGGGAATGACGTGCCCGATGTTGTCCTGGTCCTTGAGGTCGCGCGCGGCGCGGGCGTTGCCGGGGTCGAAGACGTCGATGAAGTTGCCGAGACCGTCGCCGATCCCGGCGGAGACGCCGCGCCGCGAGGAGCGTAGGGCCCTGTTGCAGGCTGCGATGACCAGGCCGAGCACGAGAACAACGGCGACGCCGAACACGACCCAGGTCATGTCCGGCAGACTACGCCGACGCTCAAAGCAGCGAGGCGCCCTCGACGACCCCGAGCGGCTCGGCCGCGATGTCGGAGCGGCGCTGGAGACCGTCGAAGGTGATCAGGTCGGCGGCTGCGTACGCCCGCGAGCGCGCGTCGTCGATGTCGTAGCCCTTCGCGCGGACCGCCAGCACCCGACCTCCCGCGGTGACCAGGTGGCGGTGGTCGGGCTCCTCGGGGGTGGAGGCGTCGACGATCGCGGTGCCGGCGTGGATCACGTCGACGTCGTTGATCGAGTTGGCGTTGCCGGCGCCTGTGATGACGTCGCCCTTCGAGGAGGACTCCGGGTAGCCCGCCGATGCCAGCACGACGGTCACCGAGGCGCCGTCGGAGAAGGTCGGCGCCGTGACGGTGTCCAGCGCGCCCGTGGCAGCCGCGAGGAGCAGGTCGGCGAGGGAGGACTCCAGAAGGGCGAGGACGGGCTGGATGTCGGGATCACCGAACCGGCAGTTGAACTCGATCACCTTCGGACCCTTGGCGGTCAGCGAGAGCCCGACGTAGAGGCACCCGACGAACGGGGCGCCGCGCTTCTCCATCTCGGCGAGCGTCGGCTCGACGACGGAGGCCAGCACCACCTCGGCCAGGTCGGGCTGGGCCCACGGCAGCGGTGAGTAGGAACCCATCCCGCCGGTGTTGCCGCCCTTGCCGCCGTCGAAGATCCGCTTGAAGTCCTGCGCCGGCTGCAGCGCGTAGGCCCGGGTGCCGTCGCAGACCGCGAACACCGAGACCTCCGGGCCGTCGAGGAACTCCTCGATGACGACCTGCTCGCAGGCGGCCGCGTGGGCCAGCGCCTCGTCGCGGTCCTTCGTCACGACGACGCCCTTGCCCGCGGCCAGAGCGTCGTCCTTGACGACGTAGGGAGCGCCGAACTCGTCCAGGGCGGCGGCCGCCTCCTCGGGCGTGGTCGCCACGCGCGAGCCCGCGGTCGGAACGCCGGCCGCAGACATCACGTCCTTCGAGAACGCCTTCGACCCCTCGAGCTGCGCGGCAGCCTCCGACGGCCCGAAGACCGCGATCCCCGCTTCGCGAACCGCATCGGCGACCCCGGCCACCAGCGGTGCCTCGGGGCCGACGACGACCAGATCGACGCCGAGCTCGCCCGCCAGGGCGGCGATCGCCGGACCGGACATGATGTCCACGTCCCGAAGCGTCGCGAAGGCGGCGATCCCCGGATTCCCGGGTGCGGCGTACACCTCGTTCCCCTCCTGGGAGAGCTTCAGAGCGAGCGCGTGCTCACGACCACCGGTGCCGACGACGAGGATCTTCACGGAGCCACCTTATGCCGCGACGGCCGTGGTTCATTCCTCGGCGGGCGGGGTGACGGCCTCGTCGGGGCGGTGCTGGATGACGTCCTCGTAGTAGGACTCGGCGGCGTTGATGAGCTTGACCCACTCGCCGGCGAACTGGGAGAGCACCCAGCGGTGCTCGAGGATCTCGTGGAACGTCTGCGCCGGGGTGAGCTTGGCGGCGGCGCCGGCCGGTCGCATCGCGACGATGGGCTCGTAGACCTCGCGCAGCCAGCGGCTCGCGGCGACCTCGATCGGCCGGTCGCCGAGCTCGCGGGTGGCGCGGAAAGCGGAGATGTCGTTGAGGATCCGCCGTGCCTGGGCGTCCTGGACGTCGAGCCCGGTCAGGGTACGCAGCTCGCGGCGGTGGTGGCCGAGCTCGACCACCCGCGGGCGGAGGGCCACGGTGTCGCCGTCCTCGCTGGCGGTGATGTCGAGCTCCTCGACGTCGAAGCCGAGGTCGTGGAGGCGCTCGATGCGCTGCTCGATGTGCCACATCTCCTCCGCGGAGAAGACCTGCTCCTCGGTGAGCTCGCGCCACAGCGCGTCGTAGCGGTCCTGGAGCCGCTCGACGATCGCGTCGATCGGGAAGGCCTCCGGCAGCGACTCGCTCGCCTGCAGGTCGAGCAGCTCGCCGTAGATGTTCTGGTAGGCGACCTCGAGGTCGTACTCCCGCAGCCGGTCGGAGAGCTCGGGCTTCAGCTCGCCGGTCTCGGCATCGACCAGGTAGGCGGCGAAGCCAGCCGCGTCGCGCACGAACAGGACGTTCGACAAGGACACGTCGCCCCAGTAGAAGCCGGCCAGGTGGAGGCGTACGAGCAGGACGACGAGGGCGTCGATCAGGCTCGGCAGCCGGTCGGCGGCCAGGCCCCTCTCGAACAGCGCCCGGTAGGGGAGCGAGTAGGTGAGGTGCTCGGTCATCAGCGCGGCGCCGAGGTCGTTGCCGTCGTGGTCCTTGCGACCGGTGACGACGCTCTTGGCGACCACGGTCGGCAGGCCGAGGCGCTGGAGCTCGCGCAGCATGTCGTACTCGCGGCGGGCGATGTCGGCCTGGGTCTCCTTGACCGCGTAGATGTTGTTGCGCACCCGCACGATGCGTACGACATGGCGGCTCAGCCCGCGAGTCAGGGGCACCACGACGTCGTCCGGCCACTCCTCCAGGGGGAGTGACCAGGGCAGGGTGTAGATCGCCGGATCGGGCCGGCTGGCGAGGATCCGCAGGGCCATACCGCCACGTTAGTGGGGGTGGGCACGGAGCATGGGAGAATATCCGCCGTGACTGTGGTGCCCAACGTTCTCGCCAACCGCTATGCCGCGGCCGACCTCGCCGGGATCTGGAGTCCCGAGCACAAGATCGTCCTGGAGCGTCAGCTCTGGATCGCTGTGCTCAAGGCCCAGAAGGATCTCGGCATCGACGTCCCCGACGGGGTGGTGGAGGCGTACGAGAAGGTCGTCGCCCAAGGTGAGTCCGGTGTCGACCTCGACTCGATCGCGGCCCGTGAGCGGATCACCCGCCACGACGTGAAGGCGCGGATCGAGGAGTTCGCCGCGCTGGCCGGTCACGAGCACATCCACAAGGGCATGACCAGCCGCGACCTGACCGAGAACGTCGAGCAGCTCCAGGTCCTCTCGAGCCTGAAGCTGATCCGCGACCGTGCCGTCGCGACGCTGGCCCGCCTGGCCCGGCTTGCGACCGAGCACGAGACGACCGTCATGGCCGGCCGCAGCCACAACGTCGCGGCCCAGGCGACGACGCTCGGCAAGCGGTTCGCGACCGTCGCCGACGAGATGCTGGTCGGGCTCCAGCGGGTCGAGGAGCTCATCGCCCGCTACCCGCTGCGCGGGATCAAGGGCCCGATGGGCACCGCGCAGGACATGCTCGACCTGCTCGACGGTGACGCGGACAAGCTCGCGCAGCTCGAGGAGCGGGTCGCGGACCACCTCGGCTTCGAGAACGTCTTCACCAGCGTCGGCCAGGTCTACCCGCGCTCCCTCGACTTCGACGCGGTCTCGGCGCTGGTCCAGCTGATCTCCGGTCCGTCCAACCTCTCGACCACGATCCGGCTGATGGCCGGCAACGAGCTGGTCACCGAGGGCTTCAAGGAGGGCCAGGTCGGCTCCTCGGCGATGCCGCACAAGATGAACTCGCGCTCCACCGAGCGGGTCAACGGCCTCTCGGTCGTGCTCCGCGGCTACCTCTCGATGATCTCCGAGCTGGCCGGCGACCAGTGGAACGAGGGCGACGTCTCCGACTCGGTCGTGCGCCGCGTCGCACTCCCGGACGCCTTCTTCGCCGCCGACGGCCTCTTCCAGACCTTCCTGACCGTGCTCGACGAGTTCGGCGCCTTCCCGGCCGTGATCCAGCGCGAGCTCGACCGCTACCTGCCGTTCCTGGCGACCACCAAGGTGCTGATGGCCGCGGTCCGCAACGGCGTCGGCCGCGAGGAGGCCCACGAGGCGATCAAGGAGGCCGCCGTCGGCACCGCGCTGTCGATGCGCAAGGGCCAGGCGGAGAACGACGTCTTCGCCAAGCTCGGCGCCGACCCGCGCCTGGGCCTGACCGAGGAACAGATCACGTCGCTCGTCGCGGCGCCGATCGAGTTCACCGGTGCCGCCGTCGCGCAGGTCCAGGAGGTCGTACGCCGCGTGGAGGCCGTCACCGCCCGCCACCCCGAGGCTGCCGCCTACGCGCCCGGAGAGATCCTCTGAGTCCCGTGATCACCGTCGCGGCGGTCGTCTTCCGCGACGGTGACGGGCGGATGCTGACCGTCCGCAAGAACGGCACCGCGAGCTTCATGCTCCCCGGCGGAAAGCTGGAGCCGGGGGAGTCGGCCGCGCAGGCGGCCGTCCGTGAGGTGGCCGAGGAGCTCGGCGTACGCCTGCAGGTCAAGGACCTCACCCTGCTCGGCGAGTTCGAGGCGGCCGCCGCCAACGAGCCTGGGCACATGGTGCGCTCGACGGTCTTCACCTGGACCGGCGAGGTGACCCCGGACGCAGCTGCCGAGATCGCGGAGCTGCGCTGGGCGACGCTCGCCGAGATCACCGAGGGCGCCGACTTCGCGCCGCTGACCAGGGAGTACGTCGTCCCGGCGCTGCAGCCGGCCTGAACCCCCGCGACCTGCCGCCACGCAGTGCCACACTGTCGGTATGCCCGGGTACTTCGCCGCAGACTCGATGGTCGTCCGTGCGATGCGTCAGCGGGCCGTCGGGCTGACCTGGGGACAACGGGCGCTGGTGATCGGCGGCCTGCACCCGCGGCTCTTCGTCGGCACCGCGCAGCACACGGCACACCGAGCGACGCCCTACACGAGGCTCGCGCTGACCGCTCGGCTGATGGAGACGGTCTTCCTCGGCACCACGGAGGAGGCCGACCGGGCGCTCGCGTTCACGGCGCGCCGTCATGTGCCCGTGGAGGGCGCGATGGAGGTCGACGGCGGCCCCGCGCACCCGGCGGGCGCGACCTACTCCGCGGCCGACCCCGGGCTGATGTGGTGGACGGCGGCGTTCGCGCTGGACTCGGTCGAGTTCATGTACGACGCCCTGGTCAGGCCGCTGCGTCCGGACGAGCGCGAGCAGCTCTTCGAGGGGTTCGTGACCTGGGCCGGTCTCTTCGGGATGCCGGCCGACGCCGCCCCGACGTCCTATCCCGACTTCCGCCGCCGCTTCGACGCCTGGCTGGCCTCGGACGAGCCGCATCTCGTCGACGAGGCTCGCCTGGTCGGCCGGCACATCGCCGGCACCGCCGGCTACCACCTCCCCGGTGGGTCACCGACCTCCGAGACGCTCCGGACCGTCGTCCAGGGCAGTCTCCCGGCGACCGTCCGCGAGCACTACGGCATCCCGTGGTCGGCCGCGGCCGAGAGGAGATGGCGGGGCGTACGCACCGCCAGCCGTCTCGCCCACGGCCGCCTCTCGCTCCTCGGATCTACGCCGCTGCTGCGCGGGAGGAGCGAGCACTTCTACAAGGTCGTCCAGCGGGGTGAACAGGCCTTGGTGCGCCGAGGAGGCGTCAGCATCCCCGGCGTCTCGGACGTCTCCGACGTCAGGCCGGCTTGACGTCCAGCACGACCTCGAACTCCAGCAGGTCGGCACCGGTGGAGACCGGCTTGCGCGGCGCCTCACCCGGCGGGGTCGCATGCGCGGCGCGCGCATCCCCGTCGCGCCAGGCGGCGAAGGACTCCTCCGAGTCCCAGTGGGTGACGACGAAGTAGCGGTCGTCGCCGGCGACCGGGCGCAGCAGCTGGAAGCCGAGGAACCCCGGCGACTTGTCGACGGTCCCTGCGCGTGCCGCGAACCGCTTCTCGAGCTCGGCGCCCGCACCGTCCGGAACCTGGATTGCATTGATCTTCACCACAGACATGCCGCAAACCTATGCGAGGGCTGGGGAGGTGGCGTACGTGGCTGCGACGATGGATGGCATGTCAGACCCGGTAACCGTGACCATCGCCCGTCGAGTCTCCGTGGAGCGCCGCGACGAGATGGTCGCCTGGATGCAGGCGGGGATCCGGCTGGCCAGCGAGTTCCCCGGCTTCCTGGGGGCGGGCTGGGTGCGGCCGTCGCCGGACTCCGACCAGTGGCACCTGCTCTACCGGTTCGACTCCCACGAGACCTTGGGGAGCTGGGACAACAGCCGCCAGCGCGGCTGGTGGCTCGGTGCGGGCGAGCCGTTCGTCGAGGAGACCAGGATCGAGCGGCGTACGGGCATCGAGGGTTGGTTCGACCCGCCGAGCACCTACGACGTCGAGCAGGTCTCCGGGGTCGCGACGGCCCCGCCGCGGTGGAAGCAGACGATCACGATCTTCCTGATGTTCTATCCGGTCAGCCTGCTCGCCAACTGGCTGATCGGACCGCTCGTCGGGGAATGGGCGCTGCCGCTGAAGGTGCTCGGGGTGATGGTCGTGACGCTGCCGTTCATGACCTACTTCGGGCTGCCGTGGATCACCCGCAACATGGAGTGGTTCCTGCACGGACGCCCGGCCCCCTGGCGCGCGCGCCGCGGCTAGGGGTTCGCGCTGTCCTTCTCGGCCGAGAGCACGGCATCGAGGAGCCCCGGGAACCGAGCGTCGAGGTCCTCGCGGCGCAGCGAGAGCCGCCGGGCGCGGCCGTTGGCCTCGTTGCGGACCACGCCGGCCGTACGCAGCACCTTCATCAGGTGCGACTTGGTCGACTTCGGCACGTCCGGGTTGCTCAGGTGGCACTCCGCCATGTCGAGAGGTCCGTCGACCAGCTGACGGGCGATCGCCAGGCGCTCGGGGTCGCTGAGCGCGAAGAGCACGGTCGTCAGTGAGATCTCCGACCGATCGGGATGCGGAAGGTCCGGGGAAGAACTCATGGTTCGATAATAGTTGCACAGTCAGTG
This sequence comes from Nocardioides sp. NPDC101246, assembly GCF_044767415.1. Taxonomy (NCBI): domain Bacteria; kingdom Bacillati; phylum Actinomycetota; class Actinomycetes; order Propionibacteriales; family Nocardioidaceae; genus Nocardioides; species Nocardioides sp. NPDC101246. The sequence goes on along the minus strand of NZ_JBIWNX010000025.1, from coordinate 23,910 downwards.
GAAGGCACGTACTCTCCTAAAAGGTTCGAAATAATTCGAACGATGGATGGAGTGGTGATGTCGGCAGAGGTAGTGAGCGGTACGACGACGGACGCCGTCGTCGGCCGGCGACTCGGCGCGGGAGTGGCCCTCGGGGCGGTCGTGCTGATGATGGCCGGGGCCAGCGCGCCCTCGCCCTTCTATCCCGACCTCCAGGTGACCCTCGGGCTGCAGCCCTGGGTGATGACGGCGGTCTTCGCCGTCTACGCCGTGGCTCTGCTGGCCACCCTGCTCGTGTTCGGTTCGGTCTCCGACCACGTCGGCCGGCGTCCGGTGGTGACCGTCGGGTTCCTCCTGCTGGCGGCCAGCTTCGCGCTCTTCCAGGGTGCCGACACCGCCGCCGCCCTCTTCGAGGCGCGGATCCTGCAGGGGGTCGCGAGCGGCCTGCTGCTCTCGACCCTCTCGGCCGCCGTGGCCGATTTCGAGCGGCCCTCGCGGCCCGGATCGGCGGCGGTGGTCAACGCCGTCGCGCCGATGGCCGGCCTGGCGGTCGGTGCCGTCGCCGCCGGCGTGGCCCTTCAGATGAGCGGCGACGCGCGGCTCATCGTGTTTGATGCGCTCGTCGTGCTCTCGCTCCTGCTCGCGGCGGGAGTGTGGCTCGCCCCGGAGACCGCTCCGCGTCACGAGGGGCTGGTCGCCTCGCTGCGTCCGCGGATCGCGGTGCCGCCGGCGATCCGGGGCCTGCTCGCCCGCAGCGCCCCGGCGATCTTCGCCGGCTGGGCCACCGGTGGGCTGTTCCTCTCGCTCGGCGCGGCGATCGTACGCACCGAGCTGGGCGCCTCCAGCCACATCCTCCAGGGGCTGGCGATCGGTGCCCTGGCCGGTGCCGGAGCGGCGGCTGCGTACGCCTTCCGGAACCGCTCGGCGCGAGCGACGACGCTCTACGGCACGGCCGCGCTGGCCGTCGGCACGGTGCTCAGCCTGCTCGCCCTCGCGACCGGCTCGGCAACCGCCTACCTCGTCGCCGTGGTCGTCGCGGGCACCGGCTTCGGCACGGCCTTCTTCGGCATCCTGCGCACGATCATGCCGCTCCTCCCGGCCCATGAGCGGGCCGAGGTCTTCGCGGTGATCTTCATCGTGTCCTACCTGGCCTTCGGCGTCCCCGCCGTCATCGCCGGGGTGCTGACGCCGCAGATCGGCCTCGCGACCACGACCTACGTCTACGGCGCCGTGGTCGTGGCGCTCTCCGCGTCGGCCGGGCTGCTCCGCTGGCGCAGCGGCGACTGAGTCGTACCTCAGGGGTGGGCGATCGCGCCGCCGCCCTTCCCCGCCTGGTAGGCCGCCGAGAGCTCGTCGTAGATCACGGCGATCCGGACGAGCTGGTCGGGGTCGGCGAGCGCGGCGAGCCCGGTGCTGACGAAGTAGGCGTTGGTGCGGTTGTAGAGGTCGCGTCCCGGGGCCACCTCGTCACGGTCGGGGTCCGGGACGGCGTAGACGCCCTTCAGGATCGCCAGGTCGTAGGGGATCGCGAAGGAGTCGGCCGAGTCCTGGTGGCTGAAGAGGTAGGCGAACTCGGGGAACCCGGACCAGGCGATCCCCGACAGGCACAGCGAGCACGGCTCGTGGGTCGCCAGCAGCAGGCAGTCGGCGGGCGCCGGCCGGTCCTCGGCCGGCAGCTCGAAGAAGCGCTTGATGGCATGGATCTCCCCGTGCCACAGCGGGTTCTCGGTCTCGTTGTTGGTCTCGGCGACCACCGTCGAGAGGTCCGCGCGGCGCACGATCGCGGCACCGAAGATCTTGTTGCCCGCGGCCACGCCGGCACGGGTCAGCGGGACGATCTCCTGCTCGATCACATCCAGCAGGCGACGTACGTCCGCCTCGTCGGTCAGGTCCATCAGACCAGGGCTTCGCCGCCGTGGGTGGTGAGCTTGCGGGCCACCTCGGCGAGGTCGGCGCGCCAGACCTCCTCGGGGCCGGGCGGGAGGATGTCGTCCCAGTCGGGCGAGAAGCTGCCGCGTACGGAGAGCAGGTCCTTCGGGCGGGCCAGGAACCACATGTGCAGGTGCTCGGCGCCGTCGCCGATCCGCATCGCGTGGCAACGGGCGATGTTGGGCAGGCTCTCCACGATCCTGGCGAGCCGCACCGTGAGGACCCCGAACTCGGCCGCCTGGTGCTCGTCGAGATCGGGCAGGTCGTAGTGCTCGAGCGGCTCGAGGATCAGCACCAGCGGCAGGCCGGACTGCTTCAGGTGCTTCACCCGCCAGCTCTCGTCCTGCCAGATCACGCCCGGCAGATCGGTGCCGCACAGGTTGCAGTCCACGCCGTCCTCGCCGCTTCGCGACTCCTCGGGCGCCGGGGGAGCGAGCGGCTTGGGAGCGATCTCGCCGTCGCGTACGACCCACGGGAAGACGTCCCACTCGGTCACGCTCGGAGCGGGCAGGTCGCCGCCGGCCTGGACGCGGGCATAGATCTGATCAGCTGTCTCGGCCATGGCTCGAACGATGCCACAGCGGGCGGAGAAGTAACACGCTGTTTGGCGGACTATCCGGGCGTTCCGATAGGGCGAGGAGTCCTACCAACGACGTGTTACATGCCCGTGTGACCACGGCGCGGCTGATTAGTCGAGTGAGTGGATTGACTATCATTGGCTCCATGAGTATCGCCACGCTGTCGTCCCTGCCGTCCTACGACGGCGCCGAGGTCGTCGTCCCCGCACCGGGCGAGGGGCCGGGCAACTGGGCCGGCGCGGCGAGCGCGGTCCTGGTCGACGGGGTCTTCTGGCTGACCTGGCGCAACCGGCGCCCGCTCTCGGACGGGCGCGGGGTGACGGTCAGTGTCGCCCGGTCGACCGACGGGGTGCGGTTCGAGACCGTGACCGAGGTCCACCGCGACCAGTTCGGCTGCGAGTCGCTGGAGCGACCCGTGCTGGTGCCGCTTCCTGACGATGGAGGCTGGCGGCTCTACCTCTCCTGCGCCACCTGGGACTCCAAGCACTGGTGGGTCGACAGCCTCACCGCCGACACCGTCGAGGGGCTCCCCGAGGGCCACCGTCAGGTCGTCCATCCCGGCAGCGACACCGTCGCGGTCAAGGACCCGGTGATCGCGATCGACCCGGTGACCCAGACCTGGCAGATGTGGTTGTGCTGCCACCCGCTCACCGAGCCCGGCCACGAGGACCGGATGACGACCCGCTACCTCACCTCCACCGACGGCTTGGAGTGGCACGACGACGGTGAGGTCCTCGCCGGACGTCCCGGTCGCTGGGACGCCCGCGGGGCCCGGGTCACCACGGTCGTCTCCCATGATCCGCTCGTCGTCCTCTACGACGGCCGTGCCGACGCCGAGTCCAACTGGTACGAGACCACCGGCGTCGCCCGCTGGGACGGCACCCGCCTGGTCGCCGACCCGGCGGCCGGCCCGGTCACCAGCCCGCACTCCGACGGCGCCTTCCGCTACGCCAGCGCGGTGGCGCTGCCCGACGGCCGGATCCGCTACTACGTGGAGGCCGCCCGTGAGGACGGCGCCCACGACCTGATCACGCTGGTTCGCTGAGGTTCTCCGCGAGTCTTGCGCGCTCCTGGAACGATCCCCGGCTCGCGGTGGAGAGCCAGTCGGAGAAGTCCTGACCGCTCACCTTGGTGAGCAGCTCGATGTCCTCGGCGAAGGCGGGCAGCAGCTGCTCGCGCTGCTCCGGCCTCAGCCGGGGCCGGTGGTGGTCGCCCGGCCCGGAGAGTTGACGCAGCAGCGGCGGGTAGCTCCGACGCCACACCTCCGGCGGGGCGAACTGACCGAGCCAGGCTCCGCCCCGGATCACCGGACCGAGCACCTTCGGGCGCCAGCCGGGTTCGACGTACGTCCTGTGGTTGTCCTTCGGGATGTGGTCGACGTGGCCCTGCTCGATGCCGAGGAAGCGGCACGCGCGGTCGACGGTCGCGGCCGGCTCGTCGACGATGTCGCGGTAGCGCACCACCAGCACACGGTCCTCGCCGACCAGCCCGTAGAGGTGGTCGAGCTGCCGGCCGTAGAGCCCGAGCTCGCGATAGCGCCAGAACGGCGCCCAGCCGTCGTCGGCGCGCCGGTCCTGGAGCCGGAACGCGGCGGGGAAGTCGGCGACGGGCTCCAGTCCGTCACACCACAGGTGCATCCAGTTGGAGTAGGCGCGATCGATCGGGTCGCGCACGACGGCGATCAGCTTCACCTCCGGAAGCTCCTGGGCGATCCGCCGCTGGGCGCTGGTGGACCAGAGGTAGAACGGCGTGCTCTCGCCCCGGACCGCGTGCTCGGGGGCGGCGGCGAAGAGCCGGTCGTAGTCCTGCCGCCGCCAGACCCACTCCTGCTGGGAGTGCTTGTCGCCGGGGCCGCGCCAGTGCGGCGGCGGAGCGTCGTCGCAGAGCCAGTACTTCGGCTCCTTCGGTGTCGTGGCGAACACCTGCGGGTGCCTCGCCAGCGCCGAGTGCAGGGCCGTGGTCCCGGCCTTCGGCGCCCCGATGATCAAGAAGTCTGGCTGTGGTCGTCGTTCCATGGGCGGCCCTCTCGCTTAAATCGCTCGAAACAGTCTACTTAAGCGAGAAACGGTTCGGGAGGACTATCTCTTAGGCTGATCCTGTGGCTGAACTCAACATCCCGCCGGCGCCGGCGATCCCGGGCGCGAAGCACCTCCACTCCGGCAAGGTGCGCGACCTCTACGAGCTCGAGGAGGGGCCGTACGCCGGCCAGCTCCTGATGGTCGCCAGCGACCGCATCTCGGCCTTCGACCACGTCTTCGACACGGTCATCCCGGACAAGGGTGAGATCCTCACCCGGCTGTCGATGTGGTGGTTCGAGCAGTTCGAGGACCTGGTCCCGACCCACGTGCTCTCGACCGACGTCCCTGCGGCCGTCGAGGGCCGTGCGGTGGTCGCCCAGAAGCTCCACATGCTGCCCGTCGAGTGTGTCGCGCGCGGCTACCTGACCGGGTCGGGCCTGCGTGAGTACGAGGCCACCGGCGAGGTCTGCGGCATCCGGCTCCCGGCCGGCCTGGTCGACGGCTCCCGGCTCACCCCGCCGATCTTCACCCCGGCCACCAAGGCCGAGCTCGGCGACCACGACGAGAACGTCACCTACGAATACATCTCCAAGCTGATCGGCGAGGACGACGCTGCCGCGGTCCGCCGGCTCACCCTGGCGGTCTACCAGTGCGCCGACGAGATCGCCCGCGGCTGCGGCCTCATCCTGGCCGACACGAAGTTCGAGTTCGGCGTACGTCAGGACGACCTGGGCATCCGCACGATCGTGCTCGCCGACGAGGTGCTCACTCCGGACTCCTCCCGCTACTGGGACGCGAGCCAGTGGCACCCCGGCACCGCGATCCCCAGCTTCGACAAGGACGTGATCCGGCGCTGGCTGCTCTCGCCGGAGGCCGGCTGGGACCGCGCCGCCGGTGGCCCGCCGCCGGAGCTGCCCGAGGAGATCGTCGCGCGCACGCGGGCGAAGTACGTCGAGGCGTACGAGAAACTGACCGGGCACCGATTCTGAGACACGTGTCGCACTAAAAACCGCGGACCTTGTTTCTTGGTTGGCTACCAGCGGGTAAGTTGTGACGCGTAACACGCACACCACTGGAGGCCAAGTGTCCACGTACAACCTCGCTTCGCTGCTCGAAGACTCGGCGGCGACCTATCCCGAGCGCACCGCGATCGTCCTGGGCGACATCCGCCTGAACTACGCCCAGATCAACGGTGCCGCCAACCAGGTCGCGAACCTGCTGGCGAGCAAGGGCATCGGTGCGGGTGACCGGGTCGCCCTGATGAGCCCGAACCTGCCCTACTTCACGATGGTCTACTTCGGCATCCTCAAGGCCGGAGCCACCGTCGTCCCGCTCAACGTGCTGCTCAAGGGACGCGAGGTGGCCTATCACCTCAAGGACTCCGACGCGAAGGCCCTCTTCGCCTTCGAGGGCACCCCGGAGCTCGCCATCGGCGCCGAGGCCCACGCCGGTGCGCAGGAGGCCGGGGTCGAGAACCTCTTCCTGATCACCGCCGACCCGACCGCCGCGTCGCCGATCGAGGGTGTGACCACGCTCGGTCAGGGCATCGGGGCCCAGCCGCCGACCTTCGAGACCGTGGCCACCGACGAGGACGACACCGCGGTCATCCTCTACACCTCCGGCACCACCGGGCAGCCCAAGGGCGCCGAGCTGCGTCACCGCAACATGCGCGACAACGCGCTGGCCGGCGCCGAGCTCTTCGGTGCCTCGGCCGAGCGGCCCGACACCTATCTCGCCGTGCTGCCCCTCTTCCATGCCTTCGGTCAGACCGTGGTGCAGAACGGCGCGATCGCCTTCGGTGGCACCGTCGTGCTGCTGCCCCGCTTCGACGCCGCGGCCGCGCTGGCGACGATGCTCAAGGAGGGCGTCACCTTCTTCGCCGGTGTGCCCACGATGTACTGGGGCCTGCTCGGTGCCCTCTCCGAGGACGTCGACGTGGCCACGCTCGCCAAGAACCTGCGGGTCGCGGCCGCCGGTGGCTCGGCCCTCCCGGTCGAGATCCACAAGGAGTTCGAGAAGCGCTTCGGCGTGACCATCCTCGAGGGCTACGGACTCTCCGAGACCTCGCCGGTGGCGTCGTTCTCGCTCTACGGCCAGCCGGTGCGGCCGGGCTCGATCGGCGTCCCGATCCCCGGTGTCGAGATGCGCCTGATCGACCCGGCGTCGTGGGACGACATCGAGTGGACCGCCGACGCGATCGGCGAGATCGCGATCAAGGGCCACAACATCTTCAAGGGCTACTACAACCGTCCCGAGGCCACCGCCGAGGTGCTCACCTCGGAGGGCTGGTTCCGCTCGGGCGACCTCGCCAAGCGCGACGAGGACGGGTGGTACTACATCGTCGACCGCGCCAAGGAGCTCATCATCCGCGGCGGCTTCAACGTCTACCCGCGCGAGATCGAAGAGGTCCTGCTGACCCACCCGGCGGTCTCGCTGGCCGCCGTGATCGGCGTCCCGCACGACTCCCACGGCGAGGAGATCAAGGCGGTCCTCGTGCTCAAGCCCGGCGCCTCGGCGACCTCCGAGGAGATCGTCGCGTGGTCGAAGGAGCAGATGGCGGCCTACAAGTACCCGCGCATCGTCGAGATCGTCGACGCCCTGCCGATGACCGCCACCGGCAAGATCCTCAAGCGCGAGCTCAAGTAGGGCATTCCGTACGCCGACAGCAGCCGTAACTCGAAGATCGCAGTCACCCGGTGGCTGCGATCTTCGAGTTTACGAAGGTCTGATCTGGGGTAGAACGGTTTCGTGGAGCACTCGGGGGACGCGAAGCAGCCGTTCGACCATGACGGCATGGTGCGACTGCGTGACGAGATCCAGGGCGGTGTCATCTCGCGGCGACAGCTACGTGACCTGCATGCGCAGGACCACGACATCCGGCGCCTCGTACGCAACCGTGAGCTCGCGGTCATTCATCCGGGCGTCTATGTCAATCACACCGGCAATCCGACCTGGGGCCAGCGTGCCTGGGCAGCGGTGCTGGTGTGCTGGCCGGCGGCGCTGACAGGGAGATCGGCGCTGCCGAAGCCGCTGGAGCGAGGTCCGATCGAGGTGATGGTTCCGGTGAGTCGTACTGGTGCGCGCACCTGATGGCGTGATCGTCCGGCGGCGCGCCCGTTTCGATGGGTATGTCGACTGGGCCGCCTACCCGCCGAGGCAGTTCCTCGCGGAGGCGGCGATCGACGCTGCGGCCGAGGGGAGTGATGTCGGTGAGGCGTTCTCGATGCTTGCCGACCTCGTTCAGTCCAAGGCTGCGACGGCATCGGCCTTGATCCAGGCTCTCGGCTACCGCAACCGGTTGACCAACCGGAGCCTTCTGACCGAGCTGCTCGAGGACCTGAGATCCGGCGCGTGCTCGGTTCTCGAACGCGAGTACCTCCGCCGCGTCGAATACGCCCATGGTCTGCCGGCGGGCGAGCGCCAGGTCGCCGACTCGATCGGGGGCGTCTCGGTTGAGCGTGACGTTGCGTATGCGGCGTACGGGCTGGTCGTGGAACTCGACGGCCGTGCCTTCCACGGCAGTGCTGCGGCTCGAGACGCCGACCATGCTCGTGATCTGGATGCTGCCGTCGCCCGCAAGGTTCGGACCGCTCGGCTGACCTACGGCCAGGTGCTCGGTGACCCGTGCCGGACGGCGGCTCGCATCGGTGAGCTGCTTCGGCTCGGGGGTTGGGAAGGTCAGGTTCGCTCGTGCCCGGACTGTCCGACGGCCGCTGCATGATCAGCTCGAAGATCGCAGTCACCCCGTGGCTGCGATCTTCGACCTACCGTCTGATGTGATCGTTGCGATCCACACCGAGCGCGTCGAGAGCCGCCTCGACAGCGGCGATCCGCCCGGCTCGGTCGGCCGGGATGAGCTCGACGGAAGCGTGACCGTCGGCGATCCGGATGCCCAGGAGGGTGCGGTCGGCATGAGGGAGCCGTTCGACCCGCACCTGGAAAGCTCGCGCTCTCCGGTCGAGGACCCATCTCGGCTCCGAGTCGCCCATGCCCCAGACCTCGATGAGACCAGGGCGGACGCCGAGAGCGATCGCCGCACCGTTGTTGAGACCGACCAGGTTCACACCCAGCGCTCGTGCGTGATCCCTGGTGCCCTTCGACGCGAACCCTGTTACGACGGAGGCATCGGGATGCGCCGCACGAATGCGTCCCGCGAGGACGCGTCGGCGCCGGGTCATCATCGGCGTAACCAGGGCGATCCCGACCGCGATCAGAGCCCAGGACACGGCCACGGTGATCAGGACCTCGATGGCTCTGCCGTCGGCGCCGAACGTCCGGGCCATCAGTAAGACAGCAAGTGGCACGACCCCGAGTGTGACCTTCACAAGATGGTTGCGACGCTCTGCACGTTTGTTGAGCCGTATGTGTGGCGAGGTCATCGCGGGATCTCCGGTCTCCATGAGCACCGAATCATCGCGTGTAGGAACGTGGCTGGCCATGCCTTTGCGGGACCGCTGGCCTCCATGGGGCGGTGAAGCCCTGTGGCGGTCACCCGCCGACTGGCTCACGCCGCGACGGTGCTTGGAATCGGAGCAGCGGCCGGGAGATCGCGCCGACCGCGGCGAGGGCGAGCAGGCAGGCGATGCCCCCGCTGACCAGCGCGAACGAGCCGGAGGTCAGCTGGGCGACGGCACCGCCGCGGAGGTTGCCGATCTCCGGCCCGCCGGCGCCGACGATCATCTCGATCGCGGCGGTCCGGCCGCGTAGGTCGTCGGGCGCGGCGAGCTGGATCAGGGTGCCGCGGGTGACCACGCTGACCGAGTCGGCGGCCCCGGCGACGGCGAGCAGGGCGAGGCACAGCCACGGTGAGGTGACCAGCCCGACGGCGCCGACGCTGGCACCCCACACGGCTGCGGCGCCGATCGTGATCACGCCGGGGCGGCTGCGTCCGGTGAACGAACCGGAGACGAGAGAGGCGGCCACCCCGCCGACCGCGATCGCGGTCAGGAACAGGCCGAGCGTACGTGGGTCGCCGCCGAACCTCTCCTCGTTGACCAGCGGGAACAGGCTCACGGGCATGGCCAGGACGGTGGCCGCCAGGTCGACGAGGAGCACGCCGCGTACGACCGGCTGGGTGGCCGCGAAGCGCAGGCCTTCGAGGACTCCGCCACCGCTCGTCCTCGTCGCGGGCGCGAGAGCGGGGAGGCCGAGGACCCCGAGGAACCCGGCGACGAAGGAGGCCGCGTCGACGGCGTACGCGATCTCGAGGCCGGCGTAGCCGATGATCAGCCCGCCCAGCGCGGGGCCGAGGAGCATCGACCCCTGGAAGCTCAGCCGGTTGAGGGCGAGCCCGGCGGCCACCTGGTCGGTGGAGAGGAGCCGCGGGATCACGCTCATGGCCGCGGGGGCCGCGACCGAGCCGGCGGCGGCCATGAGCGCGACCAGCACGAGGACGAGTCCGAGCGAGGACGGCGAGGTGCCCAGCCAGAGGACCTGTGCCATCAGCAGCAGCGCCAGGACGAGCTGGGCGAGGTTGGTGACCAGCAGGATCGAGCGCCGGTCCGCGCGGTCGGCCACCGCCCCGCCCCAGAGCCCGATCGTGAGCATCGGGACGAGCCGCGCGATTGCGACACTGCCGGACCAGAACGGGCTGTGGGTCGCCTCCCAGACCTGGTACATCACCGCGACGATCGAGATCTGCCCACCGAGCCCCGACACCGTCCGCCCGACGAAGAAGCGGCGGAAAGCAGGAGACGTACGCAGCGGGGCGATGTCGATCAGCAGATGGCGCACGAGGATCGATCGTAAAGACCGGGTGGGGCGGGGTGCGAACGGTTTAGGTGAGCGGCGTAGGGCCGACCTAGACTGCAGCCATGCCTCGCGTTGTCGTCGACGTCATGCCCAAGCCCGAGATTCTCGACCCGCAGGGGAAGGCCGTACTCGGCGCCCTGCCGCGGCTCGGGTTCACCGGGGTCACCGAGGTCCGTCAGGGCAAGCGGTTCGAGCTGGAGATCCCCGAGGTCACCGACGATGCGCTCGCCCAGATCGAGAAGCTGGCCGAGACCTTCTTGGCCAACACGGTGATCGAGAACTTCGTGGTGCGCGTGGAAGAGTCCGCCAAGTGAAGATCGGCGTCATCACCTTCCCGGGCACGCTCGACGACGTCGACGCGCAGCGCGCCGTCCGTGTCGGCGGCAACGAGGCCGTTGCGCTGTGGCACGGCGACCACGACCTGCAGGGCGTCGACGCGGTGATCCTGCCGGGTGGCTTCTCCTACGGTGACTACCTGCGCTGCGGTGCCATCTCCCGCTTCTCCCCGATCATGACCGAGGTCATCGAGGGTGCCCAGAAGGGCCTCCCGGTCCTCGGCATCTGCAACGGCTTCCAGATGCTGGTGGAGTCCCACCTGCTTCCCGGCGGCCTGCTGCGCAACGACCACCTCAAGTTCATCTGCCGCGACCAGAAGCTGCGCATCGAGAACGCCTCGACCGCCTGGACCTCCGCCTTCACCCAGGGCCAGGAGATCGTGGTCCCGCTGAAGAACGGCGAGGGGCAGTACGTCGCCGACGCCGACACCATCGAGCGGCTCGAGGGCGAGGGCCGCGTCGTCGCGCGCTACCTCGACGTCAACCCCAACGGGTCGGTCAACGACATCGCCGGCATCACCAACGAGGCCGGCAACGTCGTCGGCCTGATGCCCCACCCCGAGCACGCCGTGGAGACCCTCACCGGCTCCGGCACCGACGGCCTCGGCTTCTTCACCTCGCTGGCCGAGAAGGTCCTGGCTCGCTGACCGACCAGGGGTGACCTGGCTGCACCGAGGCGATCAGCTCGTCCCAGGCCCTGCTCGCCGCCAGGGTGAGCGCGCCGGCGAGCACGGCACGGTCGGCAGGGACCAGCAGGGCAAGCTCCGGTGGGACCAGGGTGAACCTGGGCAGAAGCCGGCGAAGCTGGTCCACCAGGAACTCGCCGGCATTGGCGACGCCTCCGGTGAGGACCACGACATCCGGATCGATCGTCAGGAAGACCGGAGCCAGCCGCTCCACCATCTTCGTGGCTACCGCCGACACGGCCGCGACGGCCGCCCGATCCCCCTCCGCGGCTGCGGCGAAGACCTGCTGGGCCGTCAGGGGTCGGTCGGCGGGCAGTGCCCCGCCGGGGTGCCGAGACGCCTCCGCCCTGGCCAGCTCGGCAATTCCCGCAGCGCCGAGGGCATGCTCGAGCGGCCCCCGGCCGTGCTCGTCGAACTGAACGCCGTCGGACGAGACCGGGATCAGGCCGACCTCGCCGGCCGCTCGGTGCGCCCCACGGTGGAGGGCGCCATCGATCACCACCCCGGCCCCGAGTCGCTCACCCCAGTGGATCACGACCAGCGTCCGGCCGGGGTGCTCGACGCTGGCAGCGATGGCAGCCAAGTTCGCGTCGTTCTCCACCAGCAGCCGGGCCGGGAATCGCTCGGCGAGGTCGGCGAACAGGCCGGCATCGGTGTTGCCGGGCGCGGAGGGCGCTATGGTCACGCGGCTCAGCTCGGGGCCGACGACGCCGGGTGACCCGGCAACCACCGCTCCGATCCGATCTGCAGGCAGCCGTGCGGCCAGAAGTACGCCGTCGACCAGCGTGCTGACCTGACCTCGGACGGCGGCCGGGTCGGCGCCCGGCGACACTTCGATCGTCTCGTGCGCCAGCGATTCGCCCTGGACGTTGACGATGGAAGCCGCAACCCGGTGGGGTCCGATGTCCAGTCCCAGCACGGGCAGCAGGCCCCTGCGCAGCACGTACCGGGTGGCGGGCCTGCCGGCTCCGGACGGTTCCGACGGGGCCAGTGGCTCGACGACGGCAGCGGAGGCCAGCTCGTCGATCGCCTGTGAGACGGTCGGCCGGGTCAGCCGGTTGTCGGCAGCCAGTTCGGTGATGCGCGCTCCGGCCGCCCCGGCGGCTCGTACGCCTTCGAGGACCGCGGTGGTGTTGAGCCGTCGCAGCACGCCGTTCCCGCTCGACTCTCCCCTCGTCGCGCCCCGATCTTCAGCCATGACCCACAAGTTACCGGCTCCCTCTGCTCGGCTGATATCCCCAGATCCCTTGACCGCCACGCGGTGCGGGAGGAGTATGTGGCGCACATTACGAAAATGTTCTTCATAATCCTGGAGGCACGATGCCGCTACGCCATCGACGCAGTCAACAGGCTCATCCGACGAGCGATCGTCGGCAGAGACCGCTGCGTACCAGAGGAAGCACCGTCGGCATCATCGTGGCGATGCTGCTCGGCCTGATCGCCGCCACCGGATCGGTCACCGCCACGGCGGCCGGCCCGACGAAGCAGACGCCCGGGTTCGCGGCCTCGTCGCACCCGGCCGACACCCGTCCCGCCCGTGAGGCCCTGGTCAGGCTCCTCGGCAGTCGGCACGCAGCCAGGTTCCAGCTGTCGCTGCGCCCGGACAGCACGGACCGGTATCGGGTCAGCTCCCGCGGGAGCCGGATCGTGGTCGACGGGACGAGCACCCCGGCACTCCTGATGGGGGTCAACGCCTACCTGAAGAAGGTTGCCAAGGCGGATGTCTCCTGGACCGGGACCCAGGTGCCGGTCCGCGGCTCGCTGCCCCTGCCCAAGCACCCCATCGAAGGCACGTCCGTGGTGTCGCACCGGTTCTCCGGCAACGACACCGAGGACGGCTACTCGGGGCCGTTCCGCACCTTCGACGACTGGCGAGAGCTCGTCGACGTCAACGCCATGCACGGCGTCAACGAGATGTTCCTCCCGGTCGGGTCCGAGATGGTCTACTACCGGTTGCTGCAGGAGTACGGCTACTCCGAGACCGAGGCCCGGGCCTGGATCCCGTCGCCGGCCTATCAGCAGTGGTGGCTGATGCAGAACATGTGGAACTTCACCGACCCGGTCACTCCCGCTCTATTGGAAGAGCGCGCCGACCTCGGCCGACGTATCGCCGACTACATGCGCTCGATGGGGATCACGCCGGTGCTCCCGGGCTACTTCGGCACTGTGCCGACCGACTTCGCGACCCGAAACCCGGGCGCCGTCACCGTCCCGCAGGGCACCTGGTCCGGTCTGCGGCGGCCGGACTGGTTGGCCCCTACGCAGGAGCTCTTCGGTCAGGTGGCCGAACGCTTCTATCAGATCCAGAATGACGTCGTCGGAGCGTCGACGATGTACAAGATGGACCTGCTGCACGAGGGCGGGTCGCCGGGTTCCGTCCCGGTCGGCCAGGCGTCGGTGGCGGTCCAGGACGCCTTGGACGCCGCCCATCCCGGTGCCATCTGGGTGGCCCTCGGCTGGCAGAGCAACCCGCGCCAGGAGACCCTCGACGCGGTGGACCGCAGCCGGATGCTGATCGTGGACGGGCTCTCCGACCGGAACCTCGATCCGCAGCGAGACACCCAGTGGAAGGGCACGCCGTACGCCTTCGGGTCGATCTGGAACTTCGGCGGGAACTCGACGGTCGGCGCCCCGATCAAGGCCTGGAACGAACGGTTCTTCGAGTTCCGGGCCCGCCCGAACAGCGCACTGGACGGCATCGCGATCCTTCCGGAGGCCAGCTACAACAACGCGGTCGCGATGGAGTTCCTCGCCGAGCTGCCCTGGCAGACCGGGCCGGTCGACCTGGACGCCTGGTTCGCCGAGTACGCGGATGCGCGCTACGGCGCGACCGACCCGGCAGCGCGCGCCGCGTGGAAGACCCTGCAGGACACCGCCTACTCGATCGCGCCGAACAACAACCGCTCGGCCGGAACCAGCGGTCTGTTCGCCGCGGTACCGTCGCTGACGGCCACCCGGCCCAGCAACTACACGGCTCCCGGGAACCGCTACGACCCGACGGACTTCGCGGCGGCCCTGCCGTCGCTGTTGCAGGTGAAGTCGTCGCTGCGCGCCAGCGAGACCTATCGGCACGACCTCGCCGAGATCGCGCGGCAGGTGGTCATCGAATACTCCCACCCGCTGCTGACCCAGATCCGGCAGGCGTACGCCGAGCGTGACGCTGCGGAGTTCGACCGGCTCACCGACGCATGGATCGAGGCTATCGACACCGCCGACCGGGTCAGCGCCACCCGAGCCGATCAGATGGTCGGCCCCTGGCTGGCGAAGGCTCGTGCCTTCGCCTCGTCGCCCGACGAGGCCACCGCCCTCGAGCACGACGCCCGCCGCATCCTCACCTCGTGGACGCTGACCCTGTCGCTGACCGACTACGCCTACCGCGACTGGTCCGGTCTGCTCAACGGCTACTACGCACCTCGGTGGGAACGCTACTTCGCCACGCTGCGCGAGTCCCTGCGCACCGGTGAGGCGCCGACGGCGATCAACTGGCAGGCGGTCGCCGACGAGTGGTCACGGGCAACCGATCGCTACCCGAGCAGACCGCGCGGCGACACCTACGCCGAAGCCACCCGTGCCTTCCAGCAGCTGTCTGCGGCGGACTTCGGTGCGGCTGTGTCGGTCCGCCCGACCGGGACGATCGGGAAGGACCCGGGCACGATCGCGTTGACGGTGGTCAACAACAACCCCTTCGCCGCCCTGGAGAACATGGCGGCCCGGGTCACCGCTCCGGACGGCATCGCGGCCACCGCAACCGGCGAGCTGCCGTCGCGACTCGCACCGGGCGGCACCGCGACGGTGAGCTGGAAGGTCGCGGCCGGCACCGAGCTGCCGTCGGAGACCACCGAGGCCGAGGTCGGCGTCGAGGTGACGTACGACCAGCAGGCCGGGACGAAGAAGAAGACGGCCGGTGCGGTGCTGCCGGTCGAGGGACCCGGCCGGATCCAGGTCAGCGACGTGCCGTTCTCCTCCTCGCGCAACCACGACGGGGAACATCCGGTCGCCCGCGACACCGTGACCCCGGCGACGCCGTCGGGTGCCGGTGCGCCGATCCTGCTCGACGGTGTCGCCTACTCCAAGGGTCTGGGCACCAACGCCGCCGGCGAGGTTCGGTTCGAGCTGGGCCAGGCGTGCCAACGGTTCGTCACCGTCGTCGGCATCGACGACGCGATGAACCATGCCGCCGACGGCGACGTGGTGGTGGAGGTGTGGGGCGATGGCCGGCGGATCCACGCCACAGCGGTGCTGCGCAGCGGGTTGGCGACGACCGGAACCGAGGCGATCCGCCTCGACGTGGACATCAGCGGCGTGCGTCAGCTCCGGATCGTGATCGATCGCTCCGACGGCAACCGTTCCTTCGATGCTGCCTCGTTCGGGGTGCCGACCTTGTCCTGCACCGGTGAGCTTCCCATGCCGCTCAGCGAGGGCAAGCCGGCCACCGCGTCCAGCAGCGAGGGCACGTCGACCCCGGACCGCGCGGTCGACGCCAAGCTGCACACCAACTGGCTGTGCAACCCGGCGCAGTGCTCCGGCAAGCCCGCGTGGCTGCAGGTCGACCTGGGTGCTGAGCACCCGGTCTCCGGGGTCAGGGTGACGCCCTACTACGCGGATCGACGGTCCTATCGCTACGCCGTGGAGGGCAGCGTCGACGGCATCACCTACACGCCGATCGCCGCCAAGACCGCGGACTCCCCGCAGACCGACGTGGGGGACTGGTATCCGGTGAACGGGAGCTTCCGATACGTCCGGGTGACCGGCACCGGCAACACCAGCAACGCCTACGCCTTGCACCTGCAGGAGCTGGCCGTCTACGGCGACTGAACCTGGCGTACGCATCGGCCCCGGCTCGCGATCGCGAGCCGGGGCCGAGCTTCGGTGCACGACTCAGTCGACCTCGACCGCCGTCCGCCCGGGAGCGTACGCACGCATCCCGGAGGGGCGGCGGAGCACCACGCTCAGCGAGGCGATGATGCCGAGCGCGCCCAGTGCGGCCGCGGCGTAGAACGCCTCGCGCATCCCCGGGACGACCTCGCCGGGAGTTCCGTTGGCGACGTAGACCGAGGCGATCACGGCCAGCCCGATCGAGCCGCCGAGCTGCTGCATCGTCTGCACCAGACCCGAGGCCGACCCGGCGTGGGCGGCGTCGACACCCTCCAGGCCGAGAGCCGTGGTGGAGGTGAAGACGAGCGAGGCGAAGGCGCCGTTGAGGAGGAACGGAGCCAGGACGGCGCCGGCGTACGTGCTCGACTCCGTCAGCGTGCTCAGCCACAGGAACGACACCGTGAGGCCGGTGGCACCCAGGACGAGCACCCGCGGCATCCCGATCCTGGCTGCGATCCGAGGCGCCACCCGGGACATCGCGAAGATCATCAGGGTGAGGGGCAGGAACGCCAGCCCGGAGGCGAGCGGTCCCATGCCGAGCGCGCCCTGCAGGTAGATCACGGTCAGGTAGAACGTCGAGAACTGGGCCCCGACCAGCCCGACCGCGGCGATGAACGCGGCGACGCGGCGGTGGCTGTCGAAGAGGTGGAGCTGCAGCAGCGGGTGGGCGACCCGGCGTTCGGTGAGCACGAGGGCGACCAGCAGGAGCAGGCCGATGGCGATCCCGCCGAGGGTGCGCGCGGAGGTCCAGCCGTGCTCCGGGGCGCCGATCAGCGACCAGACGATCGCGGCCGCACCACCGGTGGCGGTCACGGCGCCGACGATGTCGAAGCGTCCCGGTCGCGGCGCGGTCTCGGCGACGAGACGGCCGACGAGCGCGAGCACCACGAGCCCGATCGGTACGTTGATGAACAGCGTCCAGCGCCACGACGCGATGTCGGTCAGGATGCCGCCGAGGATCAGCCCGATCGAGGCACCGCTGGAGGAGACGGCCGCGAAGAGCGCGATCGCCCGGGCGCGACCGGCCTCGTCCTTCGCCGACGTGGTGAGCAGGGCGAGCACCTGCGGCGCGGCGATCGCCGCACCGAAGCCCTGCAGGGCTCGGGCGATGACCAGCAGGTCGTCGGTCGGCGCGAGCCCGCCGGCCAGGGAGAAGAGGGTGAAGACGGAGAGGCCGGCGACGAACGTACGCCGTCTGCCGAAGACGTCGCCGAGGCGACCGCCGAGCAGCAGCAGGCCGCCGAAGGCGAGGGTGTAGCCGTTGAGCACCCAGGTGAGTGCCGCCGGGGTGAACTCGAGGTCGTCGGCGATCCGGGGGAGCGCGACGTTCACGACCGCCGAGTCGAGCACGATCATCAGTTGGGCGACCAGGACCAGCGCGATCCCGGCGCCGGCGGCCTTGGTGGCCGCGGGTGGCTTGGGTGGTGCCACGGTGGATGTCATTCAAGAGCTCCTGTTGGAGGCGGAGAAGGAGTACAGTGAAGCGGAGGAAGTCTCCGCTTGACTGGAACACTACCGGAGGGTGTCTCCGTTTAGCAACGCATTTAGATGCGATGGCGGTGCTTGCTGTTAACTGAGGCCCCCGCAAAGCCGCGGGAGCCACTGAGGAGGTCTGGATGAGAGCCGACGCGAAGCGCAACCGCGAGCGGCTCATCGAGGTCGCCCATGCGGTCTTCAAGGAGCGCGGTCTCGACGCGCCTCTCGACGAGGTGGCCCGGCGTGCGGGTGTCGGCCCCGGCACCCTCTACCGCCACTTCCCGACCCGCGAGGCGCTCCACGAGGCGATCATGGCCACCTGGATCGAAGAGGTCTCCGCTCACGTCGAGAAGGCGATGGCGACCGAGGGCGGGTGCCGGGAGAAGCTGCTCGCCTGGTTCGAGGAGTACGTCTCGCTGCTGACCCGCCACCAGGGCGCCGCCGCCAAGATCACCGCCTCCCTGGGCTGCCAGGACTCCCCGCTGCGCACCAAGTGCCAGACCTACGCCGACGCCAACGAGAGCGTCCTGACGGAGATGGCCGAGCACGGCGCGCTCCGCGAGGGTGTCGACAACCTCGACGTGTGCCGCCTCCTCGGCGGTGTCGCGACCATGGCCGACCACTCCTCGCTCGAGGCCAAGGACGTACGTCCCATGCTCGACGTCATCGCGAATGGCGTCCTCAAGAACTGACCCCGCCTGGGGCACACTGGGCGTATGTCCTTCACCTCGCCGGTCAACGGCCCGCAGAGCCCGCTGAAGCTGGAGTTTCCCCAGTCGCTCGCGACCTATGACGACTACGCGGCCGCGCAGAAGACGGTCGACTTCCTCTCCGACAAGGAGTTCCCGGTCGAGAACTGCATGATCGTCGGCACCGAGCTGAAGCAGATCGAGCGGATCACCGGCCGCCTCACCTGGAGCAAGGTCGCCCTCGCCGGCGTCCTCTCCGGCGCCTGGCTCGGCGTGTTCGTCGGCCTGATCATGTCGCTCTTCGGCAACGAGAACTTCCTCTTCATCCTGCTGTCGACGGTGCTCCTCGGCGTCGTCTTCGGCCTCATCTGGTCGCTGATCGGCTACGCCGCCACCCGCGGCACCCGCGACTTCTCGAGCGTCAAGGTCATCGTGCCGACCAAGTACGAGGTCCTCGTCGAGCACAAGGTCGCCGCCCGCGCCCGCGAGCTCCTCGCCGATCTCCCCGGCGCCCTCCCCAACCCCTTCTCCTGACGGGCACACCCTTCTCCCGTGTCTCGGACCGTGAGACAGGCGCGGTGATTCCGTGTAGTCACGCGTGTTCCGGGGAAGAACTCCGATGGAGAAGGAGGTCCCGATGTCATCTCAGATCAACGTACGTCCCGCCGAGCTCGTCAGGCTCGCCGACCGCTGCATCGACTGGGCGATGGACCTGACGGGTGCGACAACGGACAACGCCGGCGCACTCGAGGTCGCCTCACGCGACGCCGGCAACACCCAGGGCGGCTACGACACGACGGCTGTCCACGGGCCGCTGGTCGAGGCCGCGTCCAGCGCCCTCGAGTCGTTCGCGGCCGTCTTCGAGGCGGACGCCGACGCCCTCATGCTGTGCGCGTTCGACATCTCCTCGACCGACGAGGAGGTCGCCCGGGCCGCCCAGTCGAGCAACTCGCTGCCTCCCGGACCGACGCCGCGTCCGCCGGAGCCGACTCCGGGGCCGACGCCGCCCTCACCCACGCCGAGCCCGTCCCCGGGCCCCACCCCGACGCCGCGCTGAGGAGCACGAGATGTCCGAAGGCACCTGGAAGCTGTGGGACGACGCGGCGTCGATCGACGACGCATCGCGTGGCTGGACGTCGATCGCGAAGGCGCTCGACGGCGTCACCGAGGCGTTCATCAGCGGCTCCAAGGACGTCGTCGCCGACTGGGAGGGCCAGACGGCCGAGTCCTACGAAGGGCATCGCAAGACGATCCTGGCCGACCTCGACGAGGCGCGCGAGCTTGCCGACAAGGCGTCCTCGGCGACGGCCCGGATCGCCGGCACCGTACGCATCGCTCAAGGCCATCTCGACCAGTCCTGGGCGACGGTGGCGCACATCCCGCACCAGGGCAGCCCCTCGGGCGACATCCGGTTCGAGCCCGAATCTCCCGAGGACGGCAAGCTGGTCACCGACGCCATCACGCGTGCCTCCGAGCTCCGGACCGGCCTCGATCGCGACCTCAGCGCAGACCGGCAGGTGCTGATCGACACCACCGCTGCCTGGCGGGGGCTGGCGACGAGCATGGCTGCGATCGCCGAGTCCGGACAGGACCCGTTCCACCTCCCCGCCGATGTGGACTCGGTCGGCATGATCAACGTCGACGGAAAGACCTACATCAACACCGGCAGCGGCGACGACGTCGTCACGGTCGGGATCAATCCGTTGACAGGGAAGCAGGTTGTCACCGTCAACGGTCAGATGTACGACGTACCTCCCGGCAACGAGATCGTCATCCGCGCCGGCGAGGGCAACGACGAGATCAACGTCCCGCAGGGCACCAACGTCGATCTCACGCTGCTCGGTGGTCGAGGCGAGGACAAGCTCCATGGCGGAGCAGGAGAAGACCGCATCGTGGGTGGCCAAGACGGGGACAAGATCTTCGCGGGCGAAGGCAATGACCAAGTCTCGGGTGGCACGGGCCGCGACTACATCGACGGTCAAGGCGGTCATGATCTGGCCACTGGAGCTGGCGGGGACGATACGGTCTACGGCCTGGGTGGCAACGATCGACTTGCAGGTGGTAGCGGACGCGACTATCTGGAGGGCGCTGATGGTGATGATGTCCTGGTCGGCGGCGACGACGCCGACATCCTCTCGGGAGGCGACGACAACGACCGGATTCACGGGGGCGCCGGCGATGACGTGACGTACTCCGGCCGAGGCACCGACACCACGTACGGTGGTTCTGGCGATGACACGTCCAACGACGAGTCCGGTGATACGAATGACTCGGAGCACCGTGTCACGGTTGAGATCAAAGAGGTCCCGGACTGGATCAAGATCGAGGGATCGCCTGAGTTCGTTGCCCGCACTCGCGCTGACCTCGAGATGCTGGCTGCTTCGCCGACCGGCCAGCAGATGCTCGCCAACTTCCAGAAGAACCACGACGACTCCGGAATCCTCGGCATGGGCAAGGAAGGCCTCACCATCAGCGAGTACGTCGGGGACAACAACAAGGCCCACGACGGCGCGTTCGGCGGGAACCGGATCGAGTACAACCCGAGCCGCGACGTTTCCACCGGTGACCGGCCGCCGGTGGTCGGGCTCTACCACGAGATGGCGCATGTCTACGACTACATGAACGACACCTTCGAAGATGACGTCTACGAGGGCGACGATGCAGTCGACCGCAACACCACTGGCGATCCGGACAACGACATCAAGGTGGGCGAGCGGCAGGCCGTGGGTCTACCGATCGATCATGACGATGACCCGAGCACTCCCGAGATCGTGGATCCGGATCACCCGAGCGTCTACACAGAGAACGGCTTGCGCGAGGAGTTCCATTGGGACCCGCGCGAGCATTACAGGGGTTGAGGATGATTCGTTTCGGTGTCGC
The DNA here is from genome assembly GCF_044767415.1 of Nocardioides sp. NPDC101246. NCBI lineage: Bacteria > Bacillati > Actinomycetota > Actinomycetes > Propionibacteriales > Nocardioidaceae > Nocardioides > Nocardioides sp. NPDC101246. The sequence continues at coordinate 2,714 of NZ_JBIWNX010000025.1, read as the reverse complement.
GGCTCTGCCACTCCTGCTGCTGGCTGGATGTGCTGAGGGGAAGGCGGAGTCGCCCTACGGTGAGTTCGGTCCGTCGAGTTCGGCGTCGGCGCCGGAGGCGACGTTCGACGCCGACGTGGCGGTCAGCGACACTCAGGTCCAGGTGAGCTACCGGTTCGTCAACGACGGTGACGAACCGCTGATGCTCATCAACCGGCCGGGTGTGGCGGCTGGGGCCGGCGTCCGCTATCGGGAGGACGCGGCGTATGTGACCGAGGATGCCGACGGTGGGGCGCTGTTGTCGCAGGCGCTCTTCGGGGTCCCCGACTCGGACCAGACCTGGGAGTCGATTCCACGGGTCGGGGTCACGGAGGTGGCTCCGGGCGAGGCTGTCGAGGTCGATGTGAGATCAGCCGTGCCGCTGACCTGGTTCCATCCGTTCGGAAGCGACTTCGGGTCCGGGCCGATGTCGGTCCCGAACGATGTCGACGAGGTCCGGTTCTGCCTCGGCGTGGTCTCTTCGCCGTTCCCCGAGTCGATGACGCTGCGCACCGAGGCGGACGGAACGCAGACCGTCGGACACGCGAGCGCCGAGCAGCACCTGTTCTGCTCGAAGTCGGCAGCGTTCGGTTAGGTGGACGGAGTGACACTGTGGCGGTCACCCCTCCGCGGACTGACCAGGACGTTGGTGGCCACGGTGGTGTTCGTTGCCTTGATGAGCGGCTGCTCGAAGGTCCCCGAGGGGGAGCGGGAGATCGAGGGGGTCCGGTTCGAGTCGGAGATCACCACGGTGGGGGACGCGCTCGAGATCAGCTATCGGGTGGTCAACGACGCGGACACCGACGTCTACGTGATCGACTCGGTGCCGACGTACGTCAACGGGGAGGTGCAGCCGCCATCGGCCGACACCGTCTACGCCCTGGGCAGCGGCGGGAAGCGGGCCGAGCTGAGCAAGCGAGTCTTCGCTCTGCCGGACGACAAGACCTTCGCGCAGATGCCGGCGGTCGGCTGGGCCGAGCTTGCTGCGGGCGAGGAGATGGAGCGAGACGTACGCGTGCCGCTGCCGCTCGAGGGATATCGCCCGTTCGCCGACGACTCGGTCCCGGAGCTCCCCGACTCGGTCGAGGAGGTCATCTTCTGCATCGGTATCCTCGACCTCGGCGAGCTCTACCCCGAGGGCGTCCCGACCGAGGTCACCGGTCTCGCCCACTCCGACTCGGCCGCCGAGTCCCAGCAGATCTTCTGCTCAGATGCCGCGGAGTTGTGAAGCTGGGAGTGGTCCATAGGTCACTCTCGGCTTCACAACCCTCGGACTCAGCGGCCGTGGGCTAGGTCGTACCAGGTCACCTCGGTGGCCATGCCGTTCGCGGTGCGGCCGAGGCGCTTCTGGTAGGCGACGAGGGCGACCTGGGTGTTCCAGTCGAGGACGCCAGTGATCTTCGGGCGCTCGGGTGCGGAAGTGGCGCTGAGGGCGCGCTGGAGGTCGCGGACGGTCTCGCCGGCGGAGCCGCGCTTGAGGAGCGGTCGGCTGTTGGCCGCCCACAGCGTCTTCCAGGCACCCATGGTCCAGGTCTTGCGCACAGTCAGCCCGTGCGAGCGCTGCCAGGCGTTGATCGAGCGCACCAGCCCTGCGTCGTACGTCCCGTCGATGGGACCGCCGAAGCCCCCGCGCTCACGGAGCATGCACTCGAGGGCCTTCGTGTAGATCGGCGACGGGGTGTAGGAGCTGGTGCGCGGCCTCAGAGCGGGATACGAGGTGAAGCTGACCGGGACGCCGCCGCAGTGGGTCACCGGGCGGGCGTAGGAGCCGCGACCGAGGTCGACGAAGTTGGAGTCGATCTCGATGGTGGTGCCGCCGTGGGTCTCCTTGTGCGGGCCGCGGTACTGCTTGACGCGGCGGTGCGGGCTCCAGGGCTTGGCGGGGATGTACTTGGTCGAGGTGCCGGCGCGACCGTCCCAGTCGGCGATCCACAGGTCGGCGGGATAGACGAAGCCGCGCGGCTGCGCGTGCCAGACGTCGTACATCGCCTTGATCCCCGACGACGCGCTCGAATACATCCCCGGGCGGTAGCCGAGCTTCTTGATCCGGTGGCTCCAGGCGGAGACGAACCACATCGCCGACTCGCGGCAGCGCTGGTTGCCGAGGTCGAACCCCTCGAGGTCGTAGAACATCGTGCTTCCGGCGGCGATGCCGTAGCGCTTGGCGGCGTCGACGGTCGCGTTGGCCTGGCTGACGCCCTGGCTCTTGGCCTTGGCGTACTGGTTGGTCGAGTTGGCGCTGATCCGCGGGTCGTCGCGGTAGCGCGGGAAGTGCGGGTTGCAGGAGGCCTGCGGGCCGAGCGTGATCGGCAGCAGCCGCCAGCCACGGGCCTGCTGCTTGCGCACCCAGGTCGCGCTGAGGTTGGTCTGGGTGCGGCAGCCGCGCGAGTTACCGGCGATGTAGATGCCGACCGCACCGAAGTTGGAGTGCTGCCACCAACGGTCCATCGCGGTCTGGGACGGCGCCTGGCACTGGTCGAAGCCGTAGCCGGTGAAGTTGCCCGGCGTGACCGGGTTCGCGGCGGCCGCGGGGGGGGGGGGCGCCCCCCCCCCCCCCCCCCCCCCCCCCCCCCGCCACCCCCCCCCCCCCCCCCCCCCCCCCCCAAACACCCCCCCCCCCCCCCACAAAAACCCCCCCCCCCCCCCCAACGCACCGGCGGGGGGGGGCCCCCCCCCCGCGCGGGGGGGGGGGCCAA